>NZ_CP038267.1:300000-572500 GCF_004564375.1 Nocardioides euryhalodurans | reverse complement strand
CAAGCGACTGTTTACTAAAAACACAGGTCCGTGCGAAGTTGTAAGACGATGTATACGGACTGACTCCTGCCCGGTGCTGGAAGGTTAAGAGGACGAGTCAACTCACTTGTGGGTGAAGCTCAGAATTTAAGCCCCAGTAAACGGCGGTGGTAACTATAACCATCCTAAGGTAGCGAAATTCCTTGTCGGGTAAGTTCCGACCTGCACGAATGGAGTAACGACTTGGGCGCTGTCTCAACCATGGACTCGGCGAAATTGCACTACGAGTAAAGATGCTCGTTACGCGCGGCAGGACGGAAAGACCCCGGGACCTTTACTATAGTTTGGTATTGGTGTTTGGTTCGGCTTGTGTAGGATAGGTGGGAGACTGTGAAACCTCGACGCCAGTTGGGGCGGAGTCAACGTTGAAATACCACTCTGGTCGTACTAGATGTCTAACCTAGGACCATGATCTGGTTCAGGGACAGTGCCTGATGGGTAGTTTAACTGGGGCGGTTGCCTCCTAAAGAGTAACGGAGGCGCTCAAAGGTTCCCTCAGCCTGGTTGGCAATCAGGTGGCGAGTGTAAGTGCACAAGGGAGCTTGACTGTGAGACAGACATGTCGAGCAGGGACGAAAGTCGGAACTAGTGATCCGGCCACGGCATGTGGAAGCGTGGTCGCTCAACGGATAAAAGGTACCCCGGGGATAACAGGCTGATCTTCCCCAAGAGTCCATATCGACGGGATGGTTTGGCACCTCGATGTCGGCTCGTCGCATCCTGGGGCTGGAGTAGGTCCCAAGGGTTGGGCTGTTCGCCCATTAAAGCGGCACGCGAGCTGGGTTTAGAACGTCGTGAGACAGTTCGGTCCCTATCCGCCGCGCGCGCAGGAAACTTGAGAAAGGCTGTCCCTAGTACGAGAGGACCGGGATGGACGAACCTCTGGTGTGCCAGTTGTCCCGCCAGGGGCACCGCTGGTTAGCTACGTTCGGAAGTGATAACCGCTGAATGCATCTAAGCGGGAAGCACGTTTCAAGATGAGGTTTCCCACCCCCTCGAGGGGGTAAGGCCCCCACCAGAACAGTGGGTTGATAGGCCGGAGGTGTACAGCAGCAATGCCCAGCCGACCGGTACTAATAGGCCGAGGGCTTGTCCCACACACCACCAGAACAATTACTGCGTGTTCGCGTCCACTACCCAGATCCCGACCAACAAACCCACCCCGAGCAGCCACAACAGCTCACCGGGGCGGAACAAACAACAGAAGAGTTGGTCAACAGAGTTACGGCGGCCATAGCGAACGGGAAACACCCGGACCCATCCCGAACCCGGAAGTTAAGCCGTTCAGCGCCGATGGTACTGCACCCGAGAGGCTGTGGGAGAGTAGGACGCCGCCGGACATCCTTTCGACGAGGGCCACCCAGCAATGGGTGGCCCTCGTTGGCATTTCCGGACCAGGAGGCGTCCACAAGCGGCCCTGACACCGGGTACTCCACAGGGGATCACTCGCTGAGCCCGTGGTGGGGGTGCCGGCGGGGAGGCTGGTCGCGAGGTGATGACCCATGGCCCAGACCGTGTCCGATGACCAGCGGCCCGACAACCAGGTACGGCTCAGCGGCCGTGTGTCGGGCGATCCGGAGCAGCGCGAGATGCCGAGCGGGGACCGCATGTGGTCATTCCGCCTCGTGGTGCCGCGCGCCCAACCACGGGGACGCCAGACCGTCGACGTCGTCGACTGTGCCGTGTGGGGCGGGCGACCGCGTCACACGGTCGCACGGTGGGCGGACGGCGACCTCGTCGAGGTGGAGGGGGCGCTGCGGCGCCGGTTCTTCCGGAGCGGTGGGGCGACGGCGTCGCGGGTGGAGGTGGAGGTGACCAGCGCCCGGATCACTCGTCGAGCAGGGAGCGCATGAGCACTCCGAGCCCGGGCTTGGGCTGGAAGGACGTGGCCTTCTCGGGCAGCAGCCGGTTGCCGGTGACGATCTGGTCGACCAGGTCGAAGTCCGGGGCCGGCATCAGGACGCCCACGCCGCCTGGGGGCACGTGAGCCAGGGTCTCCTCGACCGAGTGGTGGTAGGCGACCTGGCGGCGCGCCGGTGGGAGCCGGGGGACGAGCTCCTCGTGCAGCATCTCCACGGCGGCTCGACCCGGGCTGAGCCGCAGCTCGATCCTGGCCCAGTCGGTGCCGTCGGTCAGCACGAGCGTGCTCGGGCCGAGCGCGGCCATGGCCTGCTGCTCGGTCGCCTCTGCGAAGGACGCCAGCCCGTCGACCGCCCGTCGTACGTCGCGCAGCGACGTGTGGGTCAGCGTCCGGTGGATCGCGCCCAGGAACAGCGGCGTGTCGTCCTGGTCGACCAGCATCGCCAGGCCCCGGTCGGCGGCGGTCCCCGGGTGGGCCTGCTGCATCTGGAGGTACGCCGCGTAGCGGTGGTGCCCGTCGGCGAGGAGGACCCGGCAGTCGGCCAGGTGGGTGGCCAGCGAGGCCAGCTGGAGGGGATCACGGATCGCCCAGACCCGGTTGAAGCGCTCGCTGCGATCGGTGAACTCCGCCCGGGGTCGACCGGCGACCACGTCGTGGACGACCGCCCGGACCTCGGCGGGGCCACGGTGGACGAGGAGGATCGGAGCGGGGTTGAGCCGCATCTGGTGCATGCGCTCGGCGAGCTCGGCACTCTGCTGGGGCTCGACGCCCTCGTGGGGGAGCACCACACGACCGCCTGGCTCGGACGCCCGCTCCGAGACGTCGAGCGCACCGACGAGGCCGCGGACGGTGAGACCGTTGGCGGTGTACTCGTGGAGGTAGAGCGCGGCGTCGGCGTCGTGGACCAGATGCCCCTGGCGTTCCCACCGTCGCAGGCGTTCGGTGACGCCGCGGTAGGGACGGGCGAAGGCCCGGGCCGAAGCCGGGTCACCGACCCGGCGGGAGGAGAGCATCAGCGCCCGGAAGGGCGCGAACCTCAGCGGCCCGGCGACGCCGGCTGGGGAGTCGGGGGCGCCGGAGTCCATCGGAGCATCGTAGGGTGCGCGTGCGACGACCGGGATCGGAGGTGCGTGCCAGTGCTCGGAGCATCGCGACGACCCTTGGTCGAGGTCCACGACCTGGTGATGTTCGACCTCGACGGCGTCCTCTACGTCGGCGAGCACGCCGTCCGGGGGGCCCCCGACCACCTCGCGCGGGTGCGTTCGGCGGGTGTCCACGTCGCCTTCGTCACGAACAACGCCTCGCGTCCCCCGGCTGCGGTGGCCGAGAAGCTCAGCGGGCTCGGCATGCCGGCCAGCAGCACCGACGTCGTCACCTCGGCGCAGGCCGCGGCACGGGTGCTGCTGGACCGGTACGGCGAGGGGGCGCCGGTGTCCGTCCTCGGGGCGCTCGGGCTGCGGGAGGCGCTCACGGAGGTCGGCCTGGTGCCGGTCGCCGTCGACGACGACCGGGCGGTGGCGATCGTCAGCGGGTTCGGACCCGACGTGCGGTGGCGCGAGGTGATGCGGGCGGCGACCCTCGTGAGGTCGGGTCTCCCGTGGGTCGCGAGCAACACCGACCTGACGCTGCCCACCCCCGAGGGAATCTCGCCCGGACACGGCGCCCTCGTCGAGCTGGTGTCGAGGTTCTCCGGGGTCGACCCGGTGGTGGCGGGCAAGCCGCACCCCCCGCTGTTGCGGGAGACGGTCCGGCGGGTCGGGGGCGAGCGGCCGCTGATGGTCGGCGACCGGCTCGACACCGACATCGAGGCCGGCCACCACAGCGGCGTCGACTCGCTGCTGGTGCTCACCGGCGTCACCGGGCTCGAGGAGCTGGCGGCAGCCCGGCCGACGCTGCGACCGACGTACGTCGCGACGGACCTGGGCGGCCTGTTCGACGCCCACCCGCTGCCCGAGCGGCACCCGGACGGCTGGACCCTGGGGGGCTGGACCGCCCGCGTCGACGGCGGTCGGCTGGAGGTGACGGGGGACGGCGACCGGGACGACTGGTGGCGGGTGGTGGCGAGCGCGTCGTGGCAGTTCCGCGACGACACGACGCGGCCTGTGGACACCCATGGGCTGGTCCCGCCCGGGACGGACCCGGCCGGGTAGCCTCGGCGCCATGAGCGAGACGCGTCCCGAGAGCAGTGAGCCGGTCCGGACCGGGGTCGCGGAGGTCGACGCCGTGCTGGAGACGGTCGAGGCACTCGACGACGTGCCGGTCGCGGAGCACCCGCCCGTCTTCGAGGCGGCCCACGAGCAGCTGCGCCGCGCCCTCGACGGCGCCCACTGAGCCGTCGTGGGCCCACGACGCCTGCGCCTGGACGCCGAGCTGGTCCGACGCGGGCTCGCGCGCTCCCGTGAGCACGCCAGCGAGCTCGTCGCCGCCGGCCGGGTGACGGTCTCGGGCGCCCGCGCCACCAAGCCAGCCACGGGGGTCACGACCGACGTGGCCATCGTGGTCCGCGACGACCCCGGACGCCCCGACTACGTCTCCCGTGGCGGCCACAAGCTGGCCGGGGCCCTCGACGCGTTCGCGCCCGGCGGGCTCACGGTCGAGGGCCGTCGGTGCCTCGATGCCGGTGCCTCGACCGGGGGCTTCACCGACGTGCTGCTCCGACGGGGTGCGCGCGAGGTGGTCACGGTCGACGTGGGGTACGGCCAGCTCGCCTGGCCGCTGCGGCAGGACGAGCGGGTCGTCGTGCACGACCGCACCAACATCCGCGAGCTCTCCCTCGACGTGGTCGGGACACCCGTCGACCTCGTCGTGGGCGACCTGTCGTTCATCTCCCTCACGCTGGTCCTCGACGCGTTGCTGGCGGTGACGAGCCCCGACGGCGACCTGGCCCTGATGGTGAAACCGCAGTTCGAGGTCGGCCGCGAGCGCGTCGGCAAGGGCGGGGTCGTCCGCGAGCCGGAGCTCTGGGTGGAGGCCGTGGCGACGGTGGCCGCGGCAGCGGAGTCCCGCGGCTGGGGCACCGTGGCCGTGACCCCGAGCCCGCTGCCCGGTCCCTCGGGCAACGTGGAGTTCTTCCTCTGGCTGCGCCACGGGCCGACCCGGCTCGCCGCGGACGCGCGGGACCGCGTCGTCCGGGCAGGCACCGGTACGTCGGTGCCGGGTGAGAGGGTGGATCCGTGATCCCAGCCGAGACCCGCCGCGTGCTGCTGGTCGCCCACACCGCGCGTGACGAGGCCCGTGAGATCGCCCACGCGCTGGTGCGCGGCCTCCACGAGCACGGCATCGTCGTACGCCTGCTCGCGGACGAGGCCGTCGACCTCGGCCTGGCCGGGCCGGAGGCCGCCGGCCCCCTCCTCGAGCTCGCCGAGGCGACGGCTGCGGCCGGACGCGGGTGCGAGCTGGTGGTGGTCGTCGGCGGCGACGGCTCGATCCTGCGCGCCGCCGAGCTGGCGCATCCCAACGGCACACCCGTGCTCGGCGTCAACCTCGGTCACGTCGGCTTCCTCGCCGAGGCCGAGGTCGAGGACGTGGAGTCCACCATCGAGGCCATCGCCGGGCGCCACTACACCACCGAGGAACGGCTGACCCTCGACGTGACCGTCCACCACGACGGCGACGTCGTGACCAGCACCTTCGCCCTCAACGAGGCGAGCGTCGAGAAGGCCGCGCGGGAGCGGATGCTCGAGGTCGTGCTCGAGATCGACGGTCGCCCGCTGTCCCGGTGGGGCTGTGACGGAGTCGTGTGCGCGACGCCCACCGGGTCCACCGCCTACAACTTCAGTGCCGGCGGCCCCGTCGTGTGGCCGGGGGTCGAGGCGCTCTGCGTCGTCCCCCTCAGCGCGCACGCGCTCTTCGCGCGGCCGCTCGTCGTGGCGCCGACCTCGCTGGTCGCCGTCGAGGTGCTCTCCGGCACCGAGGGAGCGGGCGTGCTGTGGTGCGACGGCCGCCGTACCGTGGACCTGCCACCCGGCGCCCGGATCGAGGTACGCCGGGGCGCTCGTCCGGTCCGCCTGGTCAGGCTCCACCAGGCACCGTTCACCGACCGGCTCGTGGCCAAGTTCGGCCTGTCGGTCGAGGGGTGGCGGGGCGCGGGGGAGCGGCGTCGCCAGGCCGAGGACCGCGATGCTTGAGGAGATCCGGATCGAGTCGCTGGGGGTCATCGACTCCTCCGCGCTCGAGCTCGGCCCGGGCCTGACCGTGATCACCGGTGAGACCGGGGCGGGCAAGACCATGATCGTCACCGCGCTCGGCCTGCTGCTCGGGGGACGGGCCGACAGCGGCGCCGTCCGGACCGGCGCGCGGACCGCGCGGGTGGAGGGCACGGTCGTGGTGGGGTCGCTGCCCGACTTCGGGGCGGCGGTCGACGCGGTCGGCGGCGAGGTCGAGGAGGACCGCGTCGTCCTCGGTCGCACGGTCAGTGCCGAAGGACGATCACGGGCGTTCGCGGGCGGCGCCTCGGTCCCGGTCGCGAGGCTGGCCGAGCTCACCGAGCCGCTGGTGGCGGTCCACGGGCAGTCCGACCAGCACCGGCTGCTGCGACCGGCGGCCCAGCGGGGCGCCCTCGACCGGTTCGCGGGCGAGCCCGTGGCGGAGCCGCTGGCGCGCTACCAGGCGCTCCACGCCGACCTCCGGGCGACCGAGCAGGAGCTCGACGACGTCACCACCCATGCTCGTGACCGGGCCCGGGAGGCCGACCTGCTGCGGTTCGGGCTCGAGGAGATCGGCGCGGTGGAGCCGCAGCCGGGGGAGGACGGCGAGCTGGCTGCCGAGGAGGCGCGGCTCGGCCACGCCGACTCGCTCCGGACCGCGGCCGAGGGCGCCCGGGAGTCACTGTCCAGCGACCTCGACCGGCCCGACGCGCTCGGGGCGGTCGCGGCAGCGCGCGCGGCGCTCGAGAGCGTCCGCGACCACGACCCGGAAGCGGCCGGCCTCGCCGACCGGGTGGCCGACCTGTCCTACGTCCTCGCCGACCTGGCGGCCGACGTGGCCTCCTACGCCTCGGCGCTGGAGACGGACCCGGCGCGGCTCGCTGCCGTGTCCGAGCGTCGCGCGGCGCTGGTGGCGCTCACCCGCAAGTACGGCGAGACCGCCGACGAGGTGCTGGCCTGGCAGGAGCGCTCCGGTCAGCGGCTGCTCGAGCTCGACGGCACCGACGAGCGGATCGAGGTGCTGCGCGCCCGGCGCGAGCAGCTCCACGGCGAGCTGACCGCCGTCGCCGTTGAGCTCTCGGCCGCCCGCGTCGAGGCAGCCGGGCGTCTCGGGACCGAGGTGACCTCCGAGCTGAGCGACCTGGCGATGCCCCACGCCCGGGTCGAGGTCGCGGTCACCACGGGGGAGCGCTTCGGTTCCTCCGGGCGCGACGAGGTCGAGATCCGGCTGGCCGCCAACCTCGGCGCCGACCCCCGACCCTTGGCGAAGGGCGCGTCGGGAGGCGAGCTGTCGCGGGTGATGCTGGCGCTCGAGGTGGCCCTCGCCGGGACTGGACCAGCACCCACGTTCGTCTTCGACGAGGTCGATGCCGGGGTCGGGGGCACCGCCGCGGTCGAGGTCGGCCGACGGCTCGCGCGCCTGGCCCGCTCCGCGCAGGTGCTCGTCGTGACCCACCTGCCCCAGGTCGCGGCCTTCGCGGACCGGCACGTGGTCGTCACCAAGGCCAGCGACGGGACCGTCACCAGCTCCGGTCTGACCGTGCTCGACGACGCCGCTCGGGAGCGTGAGCTCTCCCGGATGATGGCCGGGCTGAGCGAGTCCGACACCGCACTGGCCCATGCCCGGGAGCTGCTCGAGACAGCCCTCTCCTCACGCGCCGCGGGCTGACGCGCCGAACCACCACGGGTCCGCGGAGCGGGTCCCCCCGGCTGACACCATGGCGCCGTGCCTGTCCGCAACAAGACCTCCGCCGCGCTGCCCGGGCTCACCGGGCCGGCGCGCGTCGAACGCCGTACGAAGGTGCTGCTCCCGCGACTGCGTCGCGGCGACGTGGCCGTGATCGACCACCTCGACCTCGACCGCGCGACGGCGCAGGCGCTCGTCGACGCCGAGGTGGCGGCCGTGCTCAACGCCTCTCGGTTCCTGTCGGGGCGCTACCCCGCGCTCGGTCCGGTGGTGCTCGCCGAGGCCGGCATCATGATGGTCGACGGGCTCGAGGGGCTCCAGCACATCCCCGACGGCGCCCCGGTCAGGATCCACGACGAGATGGTCTACGTCTCCGGCAAGCCGGTGGCCCTCGGGCGACAGGTCGACGCCGCGACCTTGCAGGACGAGATGGTGCAGGCGCGCACCGGTCTGATCACGCAGCTGGAGACCTTCACCCACAACAGTGCCGAGTTCCTGCGGCGCGAGGAGGAGCTCCTCCTGCACGGCCAGGGCCTCCCCGTGACCGGGTCGCGCCTGGCCGGACGTCCCGTGATCGTGGTGGTCGAGGGACACGAGCACCGCGCCGAGCTGGCAGCGATCAAGGCCTTCGTCCGGGAGCGTCGCCCGGTCCTGATCGGGGTCGACCGCGGGGCCGACGCGCTCCGCGAGGCCGGCCACACCCCGGACCTGGTCGTGCTCGGCAACGGGGGAGACGAGCTGCCCCAGGCGGCGACCCTCCGGGCTGCCCGCGACGTCGTGGTCCGGGTCGACCGTGGCGACCGTCGACCGCTCGAACACCTCGAACGACTGGGGATCCGGGCGCTCCGGGTCGAGAGCTCGGCGACCGCCGAGGACCTCGCGCTGCTGCTGGCCGACGCCGGGGACGCCTCGGTGATCGTGGGAGTGGGCATGCACGCCACGCTCGACGACTTCCTGGACCGGCAACGGGCCGGCCTCGCCAGCACCTACCTCACCCGGCTCAAGGTCGGGCAGCGACTGGTCGACGCGACGGCCGTGCCGACCCTCTACTCCGGACGGCTGCGCCCACGGCACCTCTTCCTGGCGCTGCTGGTGGGGGTGGTCGCCCTGGTGGCTGCCCTCGGCACCACGCCCGTGGGCCAGGACTGGCTTGCGGAGGCGTGGACATGGCTCGAGACGTTGCGCGTCGACGCCTCGGGGTGGTTCGCGTGACGCTCGTACGCCGACACCTCGTGGCTGCCGTCTCGCTCGTGCTGGCCCTCGCCACGGGCATCGCCCTGGGGGCGGGGCCGTTGAGCCGCGAGACCCTGGTGCCGACCCGCGCCGAGACTCCCGCGACGCCCGTGGCGCCCGCCGAGGACGAGGTCGCCGACGACCTGGCCACCTCGGTCGCGCCGACGCTGACCCGCGAACGGCTCTCGGGCCGGACGGTGGCCGTCCTCGCGACGCCAGGGGCCGACCAGGAGGCCGTCGACGCGCTCGTCGTCGGCGTCGAGCAGGCCGGCGGCACCGTGGCCCGCTGGGAGATCGGGACCTCGCTGGTCGCGGCGGGGGAGACCGCGCTGGTCGACACCCTCGGCGAGCAGCTGCTCGAGCAGCTCGGGAGCGAGGTGGCCGACGCCGAGGCGCCGCCGTACGAGCGGATGGGGCAGCTGCTCGGGGTCGCGGTCGCGACCTCGGGACGGTCCGAGGTCGCCGGCAAGGACGAGACGACCGTGCGGCAGAGCATCGACGCCGCCGAGCTGCTCACCTCGACGTCCGAGGAGCCCCGGCTCGCGCCGCTGGTCCTCGTGGTCCTCGGCAACGACACCGAGGACGCCATCGTGGCGGGCCTCACGACCGGGCTGGCCGACCGGGCGCGCGACGTGGTCGTCGCCGCTCCTGAGCGGTCCGGCGACCTCGCGGTGGTCGAGGAGCTCGGCCTCGCCTCGACCGTCGACGGCGTCGACGGGGCGGCCGGTCAGCTGGCCGCCGTGCTCGCGCTCGGTGTGGCCGAGGACACCGAACCCGGGGCCTACGGTGCGTCGGGTGCCGACGGCGTGCTCCCGCTCCGGTAGGATCAAAGTCCGTGAAGCATGCGACGCCGGTCAAGCACGTGTTCGTCACCGGAGGCGTCGCCTCCTCCCTCGGGAAGGGACTCACGGCCTCGAGCCTGGGCAACCTCCTGAAGGCCCGCGGGTTGCGGGTGACCATGCAGAAGCTGGACCCCTACCTCAACGTCGACCCCGGGACGATGAACCCGTTCCAGCACGGCGAGGTGTTCGTGACCAACGACGGGGCCGAGACCGACCTCGACATCGGCCACTACGAGCGGTTCCTCGACACGGACCTGTCCCAGATCGCCAACGTGACGACCGGGCAGGTCTACTCCAGCGTCATCGCCAAGGAGCGCCGCGGCGACTACCTCGGTGACACCGTCCAGGTGATCCCCCACATCACCAACGAGATCAAGGACCGGATCCTCGCGATGGGGCGGGGCGAGGGCGAGGACGCCGTCGACGTGGTCATCACCGAGATCGGCGGCACCGTGGGCGACATCGAGTCGCTGCCGTTCCTCGAGGCGGCCCGGCAGACGCGCCACGAGATCGGCCGCGACAACTGCTTCTTCATCCACGTCTCGCTGGTGCCCTTCATCGGGCCCTCCGGCGAGCTCAAGACCAAGCCGACCCAGCACTCCGTCGCGGCGCTGCGCTCGATCGGCATCCAGCCCGACGCGATCGTGTGCCGCGCCGACCGGGAGCTGCCGGCGGGCATCAAGCACAAGATCTCGCTGATGTGCGACGTCGACGACGAGGCGGTCGTGACCGCCGCCGACGCGCCGTCGATCTACGACATCCCGAAGGTGCTGCACCGCGAGGGCCTGGACGCCTACGTCGTACGCCGCCTGGACCTGCCGTTCCGCGACGTCGACTGGACGACCTGGGACGACCTGCTGCGGCGCGTCCACCACCCGAACGAGGAGGTCACGGTCGCGCTGGTCGGCAAGTACGTCGACCTCCCCGACGCCTACCTCTCGGTCGCCGAGGCGCTGCGCGCGGGTGGCTTCGCCCACGAGGCGAAGGTGCACCTGCGGTGGATCCCCTCCGACGAGTGCGCGACCCCCACCGGCGCCGCCAAGCAGCTGAGCGACGTCGACGCGGTCTGCGTCCCCGGGGGCTTCGGCATCCGCGGCATCGAGGGCAAGCTGGGCGCCCTGACCTATGCCCGCACCCACGGGATCCCCACGCTGGGCCTGTGCCTGGGGCTGCAGTGCATGGTCATCGAGTTCGCCCGCAACGTCGCCGGCCTGGAGAAGGCCGGCTCCTCGGAGTTCGACCCCGAGGGTCCGGAGCCGGTGATCGCGACGATGGAGGAGCAGAAGTCCTTCGTCGAGGGCGCCGGCGACCTGGGCGGCACGATGCGGCTCGGCCTCTACCCGGCGCAGCTGGTCGAGGGCAGTGTCGTCCGCGAGGCGTACGGCGAGGCGACCATCCAGGAGCGCCACCGCCACCGCTACGAGGTCAACAACGACTACCGCGACCAGCTCGCGGAGGCCGGCCTCGTCTTCTCCGGCACCAACCCCGAGCTGGGACTGGTGGAGTTCGTCGAGCTGCCGCGCGAGGTGCACCCCTACTACGTGGCGACGCAGGCGCACCCCGAGCTGCGCTCGCGTCCCACCCGCCCGCACCCGCTGTTCAGCGGGCTGGTCGGTGCCGCCATCGAGCGGCAGCGCTCGGAGCGGTTCCCGATCGACGAGACCGGGCTGCGTCGCCCCGCCGCCGACGAGGACTGAGCGCGTCAGTCGCGGTCGGCCCGCGCCTTCACCATGCGGGCGAGCGTGTCGGCGCTGCCGGCGAGGATCGCCCGAACCGTCGGCTCGACGTCCGGCCGTGAGGCGACCTCGGCCGAGCGGGCCAGGAACTCCTCGTCAGCCACCACCGGGTACATCGTCCGCACCAGGGAGAGGATCGACAGCATCCCGCCGCTGATGGCCGCCACCTCGTCGAGGTAGCGGTGGGCGTACGGCACCAGGAGGGAGGTCTGCGCGGGACGCCAGAAGCTCTTGGCCACCAGGGCGGTGAGGGTGCCGGCGGGCACGGACCGCCTCGTGAAGAGCTCCTCCCACACCTCCTCCTTGGCCGCCCGCTCGGGCCGGGCCGCGGTGACGGTGAGCGCGCGGTGGGCGGCGTCGGGGTCGGGGTCGCGGGCGACGAGGTCGGCCAGCAGCGCCTCGTCGTGGTGACCGCGCTCGGCCCGGCGAGCGGCCACCCGCCACGCCAGGTCCACGTCGCCGGCAGCCGCGTCGGCCAGGGCGGCGTCGTGCGCGGCGGTGCTGGCGCAGGCGGCCAGCACGTTGAGCGCCGGCTTGCGCAGGTCCGGGTCACCGCTCATCGCCAGCGCCTGGTCGGCGACGCGGCGCAGCTGTCCCTCGATCTCCGCGGGTGGGCTCCAGAGCTCGGCGGCCTCCCGGGCGAAGGCGAGGAACGGTTCGAGCAGGGTGGGGTCCTTCTCCGTGGCCAGCGCCCCGAGGAGCGCGTCGACCAGCTCGTGGCTCCCGGCCTCACCGTGCCGGACCAGGTCCCAGGCCGTGGCGACGGCGACGGCTCGGGAGATCGGCTCGGGGAGCGTCCCGGCCCGGCCGATCAGGTCCCGGATCGAGCCGTCGGCGGTCCGGACGGAGGCGAAGGTGAGATCGGTGTCGTTGGGGAGGACGAAGGCACCGGCCGGCAGTCCCTCGAGCCGGGTCCGCGCGCCGTGGGTCTCCACCTCGAGGCGACCGACCAGGGCGCCGGTCCGGTCGTAGGAGCCGACGTCGAGACGGTGGGGACGGGGAGTCCCGCCGTCGGGTGACTCGACGAGCAGCTCATCGCCGTCGAGGGTGATGACGTCGGTCCCGGCCCGGTCCAGCCACTCGCTCGTCCAGCCGTCCAGGTCGCGCCCGGAGGCGGCGGCCACGGCGTCCATCAGGTCCGAGAGCCGGGTGTTGCCCCACGCGTGGTCGCGGAAGTACGACTGCAGGCCACGGGTGAAGGCGTCCTCGCCGACGTACGCCATCAGCTGGCGGAGCACGGACTGGCCCTTGGCGTAGGTGATGGAGTCGAAGTTGGCCATCGCCTGCGAGACGTCGTCGACGGCGTTCCGGATCGGGTGGGTGGCCGGTCCCATGTCGAGGCGGTACGCGTCGAGCTTGCGGCCGACGAGGAAGCCGGCCCACGCCTCCTCGAACTCCGTGGCGTGGGCGGAGGCCCAGGTGGCGGCCCAGGAGGCGAAGGCCTCGTTGAGCCAGAGGTCGTCCCACCAGCGCATCGTCACGAGGTCGCCGAACCACATGTGGGCCATCTCGTGGAGCAGGATCAGCGCGACCTGCTGTCGCTGTGCGTGGGTCGGCGTGCTCCGGTGGAGGGCCGCGTCGGTCCAGGTGACGCAGCCCCAGTTCTCCATCGCGCCCCCCATGTTGGGCACGAAGACCTGGTCGTAGTGGGCCTCCGGGAAGGGCTGGCCGAACCTGTCCCCGAAGAAGGCGAGGCCGCTCTCGGTGGTGTCGAGGAGCCAGGTGGCGTCCCGCTCGAGGAACGGACGCAGCGACTGCCGCGCGTAGAGCCCGAGGCTGTGGTCGCCGCGCTGCTCGCGGACCTCGTGGAAGGGACCGGCGTTGACCACCACGACGTACGTCGACAGCGGCGGCGTGTCCGGGAAGCGCCACACCCGCGCGGCGGCGACCGGCTCGTCGACCGAGTCGGGCCGCATGTTGCTGAGCACCGTCCAGCTCTCGGGGGCCGTCACCGTGAAGCGGTGGGGAGCCTTGAGGTCGGGCTGGTCGAAGCACGCCCAGAGCCGTCGTGCCTCGTCGCACTCCAGCGAGGTCCAGACGTAGACCAGGCCGTCGCTGGGGTCCACCGTCCGCAGGATGCCGGTCGAGCTCGCGGTGTCGGACTGGGACGCGGCCACCACCAGCACGTTGTCGGACTGGAGGCCGGACAGCGGGATCCGCCCCCCGGACACCTCCGTGAGGTCGAGCTCGCGGCCGTTGAGCACCGCAAGGTCGACGTCGGCGGCGCAGTCGACGAAGGTCTCGGCGTCCGGCTCGTGGCAGCGGAAGGTGATCGTGGAGACGGAGCGCAAGGTCTCGCCCTCGAGCAGCCCGGTCAGGTCCACCTCGATGTCGTAGCGGATGACCTCGAGCAGGCGTGCCCGCTGCTCGGCCTCGGTGCGGGTCAGGCTGACAGCGTCCACCCGGCCACCGTAGCGTCCCCCACATGGAGCAGACTCCGGCGCCGCCACTCGTCGACACCCCCGAGAGCTGGCCGGTCGCGTCGAGCGAGGACCTCTTCCGCGACGACTGGGTGATGGCGCTGCGCGCCGACCGGATCCGGCGCCCCGGCGACGAGGGGGGCGAGCCGTTCCGGCGCCTGGTGCTCGAGCACCCCGGGGCCGTGGTGGTGCTGGCGGTCGACGAGGCGGACGGCGTACACCTGCTCGCGCAGTACCGGCATCCCGCCGGTCGGCGCTTCGTCGAGCTGCCCGCGGGGTTGTGCGACGAGCCCGGCGAGGAACCGGTCGACGTGGCCAGGCGGGAGCTGCGCGAGGAGGTGGGACTCGAGGCGGGGGAGTGGACCCACCTGACCTCGACCTGGTCCTCACCGGGCATCAGCGCCGAGCAGATGCACTTCTTCCTCGCGCGTGGGCTCACGCCGGTGACCGACCGGGACTTCGAGCCGACGCACGAGGAGGCCGAGATGACCGCCTTCGTGGCCCCCTTCGCCGATCTCCACGCGGCGGTGCTCGACGGCCGGGTGACCGACGCGCCCCTCGTGATCGCGGTGCTGGTCGCTGCTGCGCGCGGGCTGGTGCCGGGTGGCGTGCCCGCGACGCCCGCCGGGGAGTAGTCTCGGCGCCGCCCCACGACGGCGTGAGGGCCGTCACGTGTGGAGGAGTGTCAGGTGAAGGTCGGCGTCCCGAAGGAAGTCAAGAACCACGAGTACCGCGTCGCAC
This sequence comes from Nocardioides euryhalodurans, assembly GCF_004564375.1. NCBI lineage: Bacteria > Bacillati > Actinomycetota > Actinomycetes > Propionibacteriales > Nocardioidaceae > Nocardioides > Nocardioides euryhalodurans. The sequence continues at coordinate 557,796 of NZ_CP038267.1, read as the reverse complement.
TCACGCCGGTCGGTGTGCACGAGCTGACGCAGCACGGCCACGAGGTCTTCATCGAGAAGGGGGCCGGCACCGGGTCGCAGATCCCCGACGAGGAGTACGTCGCCTCGGGCGCGACGATGCTCGAGACGGCCGACGACGTCTGGGGCACCGCCGACATGGTGCTCAAGGTCAAGGAGCCGGTCGCCGAGGAGTACCACCGGATGCGGGAGGGCCAGACCCTCTTCACCTACCTCCACCTCGCCGCGGACAAGCCGCTCACCGAGCAGCTGCTCGAGCGCAAGGTGACCGCCATCGCCTACGAGACCGTGCAGCTGCCCTCGGGCGGGCTGCCGCTCCTCTACCCGATGTCCGAGGTCGCGGGCTGCCTGGCGCCGCAGGTGGGTGCGCACGCGCTGCTCAAGGCCCAGGGTGGTCGGGGCGTGCTGATGGGTGGCGTCGGGGGTGTCGCGAACGCGAAGGTCGTCATCATCGGCGCCGGCGTCTCCGGCCAGAACGCCGCCAACATCGCGCTCGGCATGGGGGCCGACGTGACGCTGCTCGACACCGACCTCGACAAGCTGCGGATGTCCTTCTGGCGCTACAACAACCGCGTCCACGGGCTGGCCTCCTCGAAGCTGGCGATCCAGCAGCAGGTGATGGAGGCCGACATGGTGATCGGCGCGGTGCTGATCCCCGGTGCGGCGGCCCCCAAGCTGGTGAGCAACGAGCTGGTCTCCCACATGAAGCCGGGTTCGGTGCTCGTCGACATCGCGGTCGACCAGGGCGGCTGCTTCGAGGACACCCACGCGACGACCCACGCGGACCCGACGTACCAGGTCCACGACTCGATCTTCTACTGCGTGGCCAACATGCCGGGCGCGGTGCCGAACACCTCGACCTACGCCCTCACCAACGCGACGCTGCCCTACGCCGTCGCCGTGGCCGACAAGGGCTGGCAGCAGGCGTGCCGCGACGACCGCAGCCTGGCGCTCGGCCTCAACACCCACGCCGGCCAGCTGACCAACGGACCCGTCGGCGAGGCCGTCGGCATCGCAGCGGTCTCGCTGGACGGCGCCCTTGCCTGAGGCCGACGGCCTGACCAGGGCGATCCGCACCTACCTCGACCACCTCTCGGTCGAGCGCGGGCTGGCCGACAACACGCTGTCGTCGTACCGCCGCGACCTCAGGCGGTACGTCGGCTTCCTCCGTGAGCGCGAGCTGACCACCCTCGACGCGGTCACCGAGGCGGTCGTCACCGACTTCCTGGTGCGGCTGCGCGAGGGCGATGCGGAGCACCCGGCCCTGTCGGCGACCTCGGCGGCCCGCACGGTCGTCGCCGTGCGCGGGTTCCACCGCTTCGCCGTCGCCGACGGGCTCGCGACGACCGACCCCGCGGCCGCCGTGAAGCCGCCGTCGCCGGCCAAGCGGTTGCCCAAGGCGCTGCCGCTGGCGGACGTCGAGGCGATCCTCGAGGCGTCAGGAGCGGCCGGCACCACGCTCGCGCTGCGTGACCGGGCGCTGCTGGAGGTGCTCTACGGCACCGGCGCGCGGATCTCCGAGGCGGTCGGCCTCGACGTCGACGACCTCGACCTGGTCGACAGCACCGTGCTGCTGCGGGGCAAGGGCTCCAAGGAGCGGCTGGTCCCGATCGGCTCGTACGCCGCCACCGCGGTCGACGCCTACCTCGTCCGGGGCCGCCCCGAGCTCGCCGGGCCCACGACGCCCGCGGGCGCGCTCTTCCTCAACTCCCGCGGGGGTCGCCTCTCCCGGCAGAGCGCCTGGTCGGTGCTCGTGAAGGCCGCCGACCGGGCGGGGGTGACCCGGGACGTCTCGCCGCACACGATGCGGCACTCCTTCGCGACCCACCTGCTCGACGGTGGCGCCGACGTCCGCGTGGTGCAGGAGCTGCTCGGCCACGCCTCGGTGACGACCACGCAGGTCTACACGCTGGTGACGGTCGACAACCTGCGCGAGGTCTTCGCGACCGCGCATCCCCGGGCGCGGGGCTGACTCCGGCAGGGTTCCCCGGCCCGCTGGGAAACCTGCACCTCCCACGGGTTGCGACGTCCGGGAAGCGCAGGAATCCCGCGAGCGCTGTGACGGGTGGGGTGACCTCCTGCCCGGGATGGTTGGATCGTCTGCATGCCCTCCGCCCCCCTTGCCGCCACCGGCGGTCCTGACGCGGCGTACGACGCCTTCAGCGCCTGGGTGGCCGAGCAGGGGCTCGACCTCTACCCCCACCAGGACGAGGCGGTCCTGGAGCTCTACGGCGGCAGCAACGTCGTGCTGGCCACGCCCACCGGCTCGGGCAAGTCGCTCGTCGCGACGGCGGCACACCTGGTCGCGCTGGCGGAGGGTCGTGTCAGCTTCTACACGGCCCCCATCAAGGCGCTGGTCAACGAGAAGTTCTTCGCGCTCTGCGAGGTCTTCGGCGCCGAGGACGTCGGCCTGCTGACCGGCGACGCGTCGGTCAACCCGGACGCGCCCATCATCTGCTGCACCGCCGAGGTGCTCGCCAACATCGCGCTGCGCGAGGGCAGCAGCGCCGACGTCGGGCTCGTGGTGATGGACGAGTTCCACTTCTACGCCGAGCCGAGCCGCGGCTGGGCCTGGCAGGTGCCGCTGCTGGAGCTTCCGCAGGCGCAGTTCCTGCTGATGTCGGCGACGTTGGGTGACGTCACGGCGCTGGCGGAGGACCTCACCGGGCGCAACGGTCGTGAGACCGCCGTGGTGGCGGACGCGGAGCGTCCGGTCCCGCTCAGCTTCACGTGGTCGACCGAGACCCTCGGCGACACGCTCGAGGAGCTCGTGACGACCCACCAGGCACCGGTCTACGTCGTCCACTTCACGCAGGCGGCCGCGGTCGAGCACGCCACTGCGCTGCTCCGGTCGAAGGTGGGCTGGCTCAAGCCGGACGCCGCCACGCTCGAGGCGATCGGCGCCCAGACGGCCGGGGTCCGCTTCGGCGCGGGGTTCGGCAAGACCCTTCACCGGTTGCTGCGCGCGGGCATCGGCGTCCACCACGCCGGGATGCTGCCGAAGTACCGCCGCGTCGTCGAGCAGCTGGCACAGGCTGGGCTGCTCACGGTCGTCTGCGGCACCGACACCCTCGGCGTCGGCATCAACGTGCCGATCCGGACGGTGCTCTTCAGCGGGCTGGCGAAGTTCGACGGGACCCGGCAACGGGTGCTCAAGGTCCGGGAGTTCCAGCAGATCGCCGGCCGCGCGGGGAGGGCCGGCTTCGACACCGCCGGCCACGTCGTGGTGCAGGCGCCCGAGCACGTCATCGACAACGAGAAGGCGAAGAAGAAGGCGGCCGCCAGCTCCAACAAGCGTTCCAAGGCCCAGCTCCGGAAGCCGCCACCGGGCACCGTCGTCTGGAACGACCAGACCTTCGACAAGCTCGTCGCAGGGGTGCCCGAGCCGCTCGAGTCCCGGATGCGGGTCGACAACAGCATGCTCGTCAACGTCCTCGCCCGCGAGGAGGACGCCTTCCCGGTGATGCGTCGCCTGCTGACCGACAACCACGAGGACCGTCGCCAGCAGGTCCGGCTCGTACGCCGGGCGGTGCGACTGACCCGCTCGCTGGTCCGGTCGGGCACCGTCACCCGGCTCGACGCGCCGGACGAGCTCGGCCGGCGCTACGTCCTGACGGTGGACCTGCCGCCCGACTTCGCCCTCAACCAGCCGCTCTCGCTCTTCGCCATCGCCGCCCTCGACGTGCTCGACCCCGAGGCGCCGACCTACGCCCTGGACGTCGTGTCCGTGGTCGAGGCGGTGCTGGAGGGGCCCCGTCAGGTGCTGATGGCGCAGCAGCACGCCGCCCGGGGCGAGGCGATCGCGGAGATGAAGGCCGACGGCATCGAGTACGAGGAGCGGATGGCCCTGCTCGAGGAGATCACCTGGCCCCAGCCGCTCACCGACCTGCTGGTGCCGCTCTTCGAGACCTACCGCGAGCTCCACCCGTGGCTGCCCGAGGACGCGCTGGCTCCCAAGTCGGTGGTGCGGGAGATGTGGGAGCAGGGGATGGGCTTCACCGACTACGTCGCCCGCTACCAGCTTGCCCGCTCCGAGGGGCTGCTGCTGCGCTACCTCACCGACGCCTACCGGGCGCTCCGGCAGACCGTCCCGGACCGGCACCGGCCACCGGAGCTGGACGACCTCGTCGAGTGGCTGGGGGAGACGGTCCGGCAGACCGACTCCTCGCTGCTCGACGAGTGGGAGTCCCTCGCCGACCCCGACCACGTCCGCAGCGACGTCGTGGCCCACGCGCCGCCACCGCCCCCGCGGCCGCTGTCGCGGCAGGACCGCGCCTTCGCGGTGATGATCCGCAACGCGATGTTCGCCCGGGTGGTGCACTGCGCGCGCGACGACCTCGACGCGCTCATGAGGCTGGAGCGCGAGGCGGCCGACCGGGTCGACCCGCCGCGCGAGGTCGTGATGACGCGGTCGGTGTGGGACGAGGCCCTCGAGTCCTACTACGCCGCGCACGACACCCTCGTCACCGATGGCGACGCCCGCGGACCGACGTACCTCGTCGTGGGGGAGGAGGAGCAGGGTGAGCCCGTCGGTGCCCCGGAGGGCGAGACCGCCCGGATCCGCAGGGTGGTGCAGACTCTGGCCGACCCCGAGGGCCACCGCGACTGGGTGATCGAGGCGGTCGTCGACTGCGACGCCTCGGACGAGACCGGCGAGCTGGTGCTCGCGACCACGGCGCTGCGGCGGCTCTGAGCTCAGGTCGTCGCGCGCTCGAAGAGCTCGACCAGGTTGCCGCTCGGGTCGGCGACGAGAACCTGGGAGCCGGCATTGCCGTGGAGGACCGGGCTGCGCAGCTCCACGCCGGCCTCGGCGAGGCGGGCACGGGCGGCGGCGACGTCGTCCACCTCCAGCTGGATCCGGTTCCACCCGCCGGGCTCGGGAGGTCGGCGGCCGTCCCCCTGGCCGGCTCCGCCGGCGCCCGGGGCGTTGAGGAGGAGGCGCAGGTCGTCGCGGTCCAGCATCGCGAAGCCGGCGCCGGCCTCCATCCGCACCCGGAAGCCCAGGTGGTCGCGGTAGAAGGCGGCGGCGACCCGGGCGTCGTCGACGATGTAGCGCACGCTCACGGTCATCACAGGACCTCCTCGACCGGTGGTCGTCCACGCTAGTCCTGTCGCGGCGGTTGTGCAACGGTTGCGTAGCGTTGCGCGACGTGGCCGTTTCACATGGTCTAGGCTGCCCCGCGTGACGACCCCCCAGCCGCGTGACCCCCGCATCGAGAGGTCGGTCCGGCTGGTCCGGGAGGCGGCCCTCGCCGAGCTCGCCGAACGGGGGTACGGCGGGTTCCGGATCGAGTCGGTCGCCCGCCGCTCCGGCGTCGCGAAGAGCACGATCTACCGGCACTGGTCGGGTCGGCTCGCCCTGGTGGCGGACGCGTTCGAGAGCCTGGACGTGCAGCCGCCGGGCGGAGGGGACGCCGGCCCGGTCGGGCGGGCGCGCGTCGCGGAGCTGTTGCTCCACCTCGCTGCTGCGATGCGGGACTCGACGCTGAGCGGCTGCCTCCCGGCCCTCGTGGAGGCCGCCGAGCACGACGGCGACGTACGCCGGTTCCTGCACCGGTTCAGCGCGGGCCGCCGACAGGCCCTGGTCGACGCGCTCCAGGAGGCGCGCGAGGCGGGCGAGGTGCGGGCGGACCTGGATCCCGAGGATGCCGCGCTGGCACTCTCGGGGGCGATCATCTACGGCCGGCTGATGACCGACCTCCGGTTCGACGCGGAGGCCCTCGACCGGCTGGCGGCCACCGTGCTCGGCCCAGCGGCGCCCTGACGAGTGCACAGATTGCTGCACAGGCACGGGTCTGCCTGTGCACCTGACCGGGGCCTCCTCAACAGATCCGAGATTGTCGCTGGGGGTTACGGTGCGTCGGTTGAGACCGGTCCTCGCGGCGGTCTAGGTTCGCCACGAGCTCGGCCACATGTCGCCGAGTCGACAATTGCGAGGAGTGTCAGATGAGCGGAGACGGTTCCTTCCCAGGACTGTTCGGCGGCCAGGGCAGCCACGCCCCGGAGATGCCACCGCTGGTGAGACCGACCGCACCGTCCACCCCCGATCCTTCCCCCGGAGCAGACGTGCCCGTGAGCCAGCCGATCCCCTTCGAACGCACCGCCGAGCCGGTGCCCGACCCCGTCATGGGCCCGACCGGGCGCCCGATGCCCGACCTGCCGGAGCCGAGGCGGGTCGAGGAGCACGGACCCGCGCGCGTGATCGCGATGTGCAACCAGAAGGGTGGCGTCGGCAAGACCACGACCACCATCAACCTCGGCGCCGCGCTCGCCGAGTACGGCCGCAAGGTGCTGCTGGTCGACTTCGACCCGCAGGGCTCCCTGTCGGTGGGCCTGGGGCTCAACCCCCACGAGATGGACGCCTCCGTCTACAACCTGCTGATGCAGCGCGACATGACGCTCGACGACGTGATCGTCCCCTCGGGCGTCCCCGGCATGGACCTGCTGCCCTCCAACATCGACCTCTCCGCGGCCGAGGTGCAGCTGGTCCACGAGGTCGCCCGCGAGCAGACCCTGGCCCGCGTCCTCGCCCCGGCGATCGAGAACTACGACGTCATCCTCATCGACTGCCAGCCCTCGCTCGGCCTGCTGACCGTCAACGCCCTCACCGCCTCCGACGGCGTGATCGTGCCGCTCGAGTGCGAGTACTTCGCGCTGCGTGGCGTCGCGCTGCTCAAGAACACCATCGACAAGGTGCAGGAGCGGCTCAACCCGAGGCTCGAGATCGACGGCGTCCTCGGCACGATGTACGACGGCCGTACCCTCCACGGCCGCGAGGTCATGCAGCGCCTGGTCCAGGCGTGGGACGAGAAGGTCTTCCACACGGTGATCCGCCGGACCGTGAAGTTCTCCGACTCCACCGTGGCGGGCGAGCCGATCACGACGTACGCCTCGTCGTCGACGGGTGCCGACGCCTACCGCCAGCTCGCCAAGGAAGTGGCTGTCCGGTGCCTCGACGGGTGAGCCTGCCGGCCGCCGACGACCTCTTCCGCACCACCGGCGAGAAGGCGACGCCGGTGCGGGCGGTGCCTGACGCCCCGGAGCCCGACGCCTCGGCGGACGAGCAGGCGCCGAAGCGTCCCAGCGGTCGGGTGCGCCACGACGAGAAGATGACCGTCTACGTCACCTCGGCGGAGCTGCTCGATCTCGAGCACGCCCGGCTGATGCTGCGCCGTGACCACGCGATGGCCGTCGACCGCGGGCGGCTGGTCCGGGAGGCGGTCGCCATGGTGCTCGCCGATTTCGAGCGCAACGGTGGCGAGAGCGCCCTGGTCCGGCGGCTGACCGAGGAATGACCGAGCTGATCGAGGCCCCGGCTCCGTTCGAGGTCCGGCTCGCCAACTTCGAGGGCCCCTTCGACCTGCTGCTGAGCCTGATCGCCAAGCACAAGCTCGACATCACCGAGGTCGCGCTGTCGACGGTGACCGACGAGTTCATCGCCCACGTCAAGGCGCTCGGCAAGGTCTGGGACCTCGAGCAGACCACGTCGTTCCTCGTCGTCGCCTCGACGCTGCTCGACCTCAAGGCGGCCCGGCTGCTGCCGCAGGGCGACGTCGAGGACGAGGAGGACCTCGCGCTGCTCGAGGCGCGCGACCTGCTCTTCGCACGGCTGCTCCAGTACAAGGCGTTCAAGCAGGTCGCCGGGGTCTTCGAGAAGCGGCTCGAGGGGGAGGCGCGCCGACACCCGCGGGCCGTCGGGCTGGAGGAGCGCTACGCCGGTCTGCTGCCCGAGGTCCTGATCGGGATCGGGCTCGACGCGTTCGCGGCGCTCGCCGCGCGGGCGATGGAGCCCAAGCCGGTGCAGGAGCTCTCGCTGCACCACATCCACGCGCCCACGGTGTCGGTGCGCGAGCAGGCGGCCCTGGTGGTCGAGCGGCTCCAGCGCACGGGCACGATGACCTTCCGGGCGTTGTGCGGGGACTCCCCGGACACCCTGACCACCGTCGCCCGCTTCCTGTCGTTGCTCGAGCTGTTCCGGGAGGGAGCGGTGTCCTTCGACCAGCTCTCGCCGCTGGGCGAGCTCACGGTGCGCTGGACCGGCGGGCAGGAGGACGACTTCGAGATCGACGAGTTCGAGGGGGCCCCGGCGGCCCCCGCGGACGACGGGGACACCCCCGACGAGGACCAGGAGGACCCCGATGAGTGAGACCCGGACCGACGACGGCACGCTGGACGTGGCGGTCGCGGAGCTGCGGCCGTCGCTGGAGGCGCTGCTCATGGTCGCCGACCAGCCCCTCGACGTACCGACCCTCGCGTCCGCGGTCGGTCACCCCGTCGACGCCGTGACCGGCGCCCTCGCCGAGCTGGCGGCCGAGTACGACGCCCAGGGTCGCGGCTTCGAGCTCCGGACGGTCGCGGGCGGGTGGCGCTACTACACCCGGGAGGAGTACGCCGCGGTCGTCGAGGGGTTCGTCCTCGAGGGGCAGCAGGCCCGGCTGACCCAGGCCGCGCTCGAGACGCTGTCGGTCGTCGCCTACAAGCAGCCGGTCTCGCGGGCCCGGGTGTCGGCGATCCGAGGGGTCAACGTCGACGGCGTGATGCGGACGCTGCTCACCCGCGGGCTGGTCGAGGAGGCCGGGCGCGACGGCGAGCACGGCGCCACGCTCTATCGCACCACTGCCTACTTCCTGGAGCGGATCGGCATCGGCTCGCTCGACGAGCTGCCCGAGCTGGCCCCCTACCTCCCCGACATGGCGGACCTCGAGGACGACCTCGCCGAGGCCGTCTCGACGCCCGCGGCAGCAGCGACGGACCCTGACGAGCAGGCCTCGTGACGGCACCCGACGTGCCCACCGACGACGACGGGCTGGTCCGGCTGCAGAAGCTCCTCGCGCAGTCCGGGGTGGCCTCGCGCCGCAAGTGCGAGGAGCTGATGCTGGCGGGCATGGTCGAGGTCGACGGCGAGGTCGTCACCCGGCTCGGCACCAAGGTGGACCCGACCACCGCGGTGATCCGGGTGGACGGTCGGCGGCTGCCGCCGGTCTCCCCGCACGTCTACCTCGTGCTCAACAAGCCCCGCGGCGTGGTCTCCACGATGTCCGACCCGGAGGGGCGGCGCACGATCACCGACGTGCTGGCCGAGTCCGCTCCCGAGGTCGGACGGCTCTTCCACGTCGGTCGGCTCGACACCGACACCTCGGGCCTGCTGCTGCTCACCAACGACGGCGACTTCGCCAACCGGATGGCGCACCCCTCGTACGAGGTGGACAAGACCTACGTCGCCGAGGTGGCAGGTGAGGTCTCCAAGCAGACCCTCGCGCGGCTGCGTGACGGCGTGACGCTCGAGGACGGGCCGGTCGAGGTCCGGCGGGTCAAGGTCGTCAGCGAGCACGACGGGCGCAGCATCGTCGAGCTGGTGATCCACGAGGGCCGCAACCGGATCGTGCGCCGGCTCCTCGACCACGTCGGGCACCCCGTACGCCGGCTGACCCGGACCGCGATCGGTCCCGTGGGGCTGGGGCGGCTCGAGGTCGGTGCGCTGCGGCCGCTCACCAACGACGAGCTCGGCGAGCTGCTGGACCGCGCCCAGCTCTGACACCCACCGCTGGCGCCGGGCCCAGCCGGATGGCCTGCGGGACACTAGGGTTCGTCCCACACCGACTCGAGGAGGGGCTGTGGCAGTGCGGGCAGTGCGGGGAGCGACGCAGCTCGAGCGTGACGACCGGGATCACATGCTCGACCGGGTCGCCGAGATGGTGCTCGACGTGATGGCCTCCAACGGCCTGACGGTCGACGACTTCATCTCGGTGATCTTCACCGCCACGTCCGACCTGGTCTCGGAGTTCCCGGCGTACGCCGCCCGCCAGCTCGGCTTCGGTGACGTCCCGCTGCTGTGTGCACGCGAGCTCGAGATCGCCGGGTCGATGCCCCGCGTGGTGCGGATGATGGCCCACGTCGAGACCGACCTGCCGCGGGCCGAGCTCACCCACTGCTACCTGCACGGGGCCGCTGCCCTGCGCAAGGACCTCACCCGCACCCGCGAGGTCCCCGACGATGAGTGAGCTGCTGCGAGGACCCGTCGAGGTCGTCGGGACCGGCCTGCTCGGCACCTCGATCGGTCTGGCCTGCCGGCGCGCCGGGATCGACGTGGTGCTGGCCGACGTGTCCCTCGAGAACCTCAGGACCGCCACCGGGCTGGCTGCCGGTCGCGCCCGGATCCAGGCCGACCGGCCGCAGCTGGTCGTCGTCGCGGTGCCTCCTGACCACCTCGGCAGCGAGATCGTGGCCGCCCTGGAGCGCACCGACGCCGTCGTGACCGACGTGGGGAGCATCAAGGGTGAGCCCGCGCGCACCGTCCACGAGCAGGCGCCGGGCGCCGCAGCCCGCTACGTCGGCGGCCACCCGATGGCCGGCAGCGAGCGGTCCGGCCCGCTGGCGGCGAGCGCGGCGATGTTCGACGGCCGCCCGTGGGCCGTGACGCCGGCCGAGGGCGCGGACCCGTACGCCGTGGCGCTGGTCGAGGAGCTGGCCCGGCTCAGCGGCGCCGTTCCCGTCCGGATGAGCCCCGAGGAGCACGACCGGGCCGTGGCCCGGACCTCCCACCTCCCGCACCTGTTCGCCGTCCTCGTGGCCGGCCGGCTCGCCGACGCCCCCGCCGAGCACCTCGCCCTCTCCGGGCAGGGGGTCCGCGACGTCACCCGCATCGCCGGCGGCGACCCGAGGCTCTGGGAGCAGATCGTCGCCCTCAACGCCGGCGCGCTGAGCGACGTCCTGGCCGAGGTCCGTGCCGAGCTCGACGTGCTGCAGGCGGCCGTGAGCGACGGCGACCGGACGGTGCTCGGGGGGCTGCTGGAGCGTGGGGTCGCCGGGACCCGGGCGATCCCCGGCAAGCACGGGGGCCCGCCGGCTCCGGTCCAGACCGTCTACGTGTCGGTGCCCGACCATCCCGGCGAGCTGGCGCGGCTCTTCGGCGACGCCGGCGCCTCGGGCGTCAACATCGAGGACATCCACATCGACCACGACCCCGGCCGTCCGGTCGGACTCGTGGAGCTGGTGGTCTCGGTGGATCGCGCCGAGGCCCTGCTGGTCGCTCTCGAGTCCCGGGGTTGGCAGACTCACCGGTAGTCTGCGCGGGTGCCTCAGACCCCCTCCGACCTGGTGATCGCGATCGACGGCACGTCCGGGTCCGGCAAGTCCAGCACCTCCCGCGGCGTGGCCGACCGGCTCGGGCTGCGCTACCTCGACACCGGGGCCATGTTCCGGGCGATGACCTGGTGGCTGCTGCGCCAGGGCATCGACGTGCGCGACGGTGACGCGGTCGCCGCCCGCTGCGAGGAGCCGGAGATCCTCTCCGGCACCGACCCCACGGGCCCCGGGATCGTGGTCGACGGGATCGACGTCGGCCGGGCGATCCGCACCGACGAGGTCAACGCGGCCGTCTCGCACGTGAGCGTGGTCCCCGCGGTCCGCACCCGCCTGCTCCACCTGCAGCGCGACGTGATCGACGGCGGCGGGATCGTCGTCGAGGGCCGCGACATCGGCTCGGTCGTGTGGCCCCAGGCCCAGCTCAAGCTCTACCTCACGGCCGACCCCGGCGCCCGGGCCGCCCGGCGCGCAGCCGAGGCCGGCGGGGCCGACGTCGCAAGCACCCGGGAGTCGCTGCTCTCCCGCGACCGGATCGACTCCGGTCGAGCCACGGCGCCGCTGACGATGGCCGACGGTGCCGTCCACCTCGACACAACGCCGTACTCCCTGGACGAGGTGATCGACCAGGTCGTGGCGCTCGCCGAGGCCGCGGGGGAGCGCAGGTGACCTCCGCCCTCCACGACGAGCCGCCGCGCAGCGCGGCGGTGCCCCATCCGCCGCGGCGGTTCCTCCAGAGCGCCCGTCCGGTGGCGCGAGGGCTCGTCCGCCGGCGCTACGACGTCCGCGTCCACCGCGCGGAGCGCGTGCCCGCGGCCGGCCCGGTGATCCTGGCCGCGAACCACATCGGCGTGCTCGACGGGCCACTGCTGGCGGCCTTCAGCCCCCGAGCCGTCCACGCTCTCACCAAGCACGAGATGTTCGAGGGCCGTACCGGCCGCTTCCTGCGGCGCTCGGGCCAGATCCCTGTGGACCGTTTCCACACCGATCCGCGCGCGATCCGTACCTGCCTGCGCGTGCTCCGCGACGAGGGCGTCGTCGGCGTCTTCCCGGAGGGCACCCGCGGCGACGGCGAGCTGCACCGCTTCCACCACGGCGCCGCCTACCTCGCCCTGGTGACCGGGGCGCCGGTGGTGCCCGTGGTCATCCTCGGGTCACGCGAGCCCGGTGGCGGCATCGACTCCACCCCCACCCGGGGGAGCACCATCGACCTGGTCTACGGAGACCCGTGGACCACCGAACGACGAGCCTGGCCACGCCGGACGGGAATGGTCCGGGACTCCTCGGCGCTGCTGAGGGAGCGGCTCCGGGAGACCCTGGACGAAGCACGGTCCCTCACGGGCCGAGACCTGCCCGGCCCGTTGCCGGCAGGGGAGTACGAGGACGATCCCGACACGGGGTTCGTCGACCGAGGAGCATGATGAGCGAGCAGTACCCCGACACCCCGCCTGAGACGACGGGACCACTCCCGGTCCTGGCCGTCGTCGGGCGGCCGAACGTCGGCAAGTCAACCCTGGTCAACCGGATCATCGGTCGCCGGGAAGCCGTCGTCGAGGACGTGCCGGGCGTGACCCGCGACCGGGTGTCCTACGACGCCAACTGGGCGGGGCGGGCCTTCACGCTCGTCGACACCGGTGGCTGGGACCCCGACGCCCGCGGCCTGGCCGAGCGGATCGCCGCCCAGGCCGAGATCGCGGTCGGGCTGGCCGACGCCGTGCTCTTCGTGGTCGACGCCACCGTCGGCATCACCGACGCCGACGAGGCGGTCGTCAAGATCCTGCGGAAGTCCGGGAAGCCGGTGGTGCTGGCCGCCAACAAGGTCGACGACCACCGTACGGAGACCGAGGCGCTCGGCCTCTGGAACCTCGGGCTGGGCGAGCCCCACCCGATCTCCGCGCTCCACGGCCGCGGGTCGGGCGACATGCTCGACGCCGTCCTCGCCGCGCTGCCCGAGCCCCCTCCGGAGCGCGACGCCGAGCCGGGCGGCCCCCGCCGGGTGGCGATCGTCGGCAAGCCCAACGTCGGCAAGTCCTCGCTCCTCAACCGACTGGCCGGCTCCGAGCGCGTCGTCGTCGACAACGTCGCCGGCACCACGGTCGACCCGGTGGACGAGCTGGTCGAGCTGGGCGGGCGGACCTGGCGCTTCATCGACACCGCCGGCATCCGCAAGCGCGTGAAGCAGGCCTCCGGCCACGAGTACTACGCCTCGCTCCGCACCAGCACCGCCATCGACCGGGCCGAGGTCGCCGTGCTGGTGATCGACGGCGGGGAGTCGCTCTCCGAGCAGGACCTGCGGATCCTGCAGACGGTCCGCGAGGCCGGCCGGGCGCTGGTCATCGCCTTCAACAAGTGGGACCTCGTCGACGAGGAGCGCCGCTACTACCTCGAGCGCGAGATCGAGCGCGACCTGGTGCAGGTGCGCTGGGCGCCGCGGATCAACATCACGGCCCGTACCGGCTGGCACGTCGACCGGCTGGTGCCGGCGCTGGACGCGGCGCTGGAGGGCTGGGAGACGCGGATCTCGACCGGTGCGCTCAACAGCTTCCTGGGCCGGCTGGTCGCCGAGCACCCCCACCCGGTGCGCAGCGGCAAGCAGCCCAAGGTGCTCTTCGGCACCCAGGCGACCACCGCGCCGCCGACGTTCGTGCTGTTCACGACCGGCAAGCTCGAGGCGTCGTACGAGCGCTACATCGAGCGGCGGCTGCGTGAGGAGTTCGGCTTCGCCGGCACCCCGATCGTGCTGCAGCAGCGGCCCCGCGAGAAGCGGAAGCGCTGAATGGTCGAGGAGGCGCGCGACCCGCGCGGGGAGCAGTCGTCGTCCCACTGGGAGGGTGTCTACGCGGCGAAGGGCCGTGAGGACGTCTCGTGGTACGAGGAGTCGCCGGAGGTCTCGACCCGGCTGGTCCTCTCCGACGGGGTCCCGGGCAGCGTCGTCGACGTCGGGGCCGGCGCCTCGACGTTGCCTGACGCCCTGCTCGACGCGGGCGTGGAGCACGTCACCCTCCTCGACCTGTCGATGAGCGCGCTGGCGCTGACGTCCGTCCGCCTCGACGAGCGGGCCAACCGGGTCACCACGATCGTCGCCGACGTCCTGACCCACGCCTTCGACGAGCAGTACGACGTCTGGCACGACCGTGCCGTCTTCCACTTCCTGGTGGAGCCGCAGCAGCGGGCGGCGTACGTCGGCCAGGTCTCGCGTGCCCTCGCCCCGGGCGGCCTGCTGGTCGTCGGCACCTTCGCCGCGGACGGCCCGGAGTCGTGCTCGGGCCTCCCCGTGAGCCGCTACGACACCGATGCCCTCGTCGCCGAGCTCGGCCCCGGCTTCACCCTCGTCCACACCGAGCGGGCCGAGCACCACACGCCGTGGGACTCGGTGCAGCCGTTCACGTGGGTGGTGCTGCAGCGGGAGTGAGGTCGGGCGGGGCTTTCCCCGGTCGGCCGGGGAAACCCGGGGTTCGTCACGCATGCTCGGGGCACGAACCCCGCGACTCGCGGACCAGGCTGACCCGGATTCGGATCGCCCTCACGTGCTCCTGTAGGGTTCTGGACGCTCGACCGGTGATCCCGGGCGAGCACTTTCGGGCTGTGGCGCAGCTTGGTAGCGCACTTGACTGGGGGTCAAGGGGTCGCAGGTTCAAATCCTGTCAGCCCGACCGAACGAACCGGCTCTGACCTGCGGAGACGCAGCGTCGGAGCCGGTTCTGCATTCGGGCCGCACGGTGGCTGCGTCGTCGCGCTGCTGCGGCAGGACCGCGCGGCGTGAGTCGGGCGTCCGCGAATTCGCGGAGGACCTCGCAGGGGCTAGGTTCACACGTGGTGATGTCCGACGCGGCGCGGGGGATGTGTTGGGCGTCCATCCCGGCCCACGCGGTCCGGGATGGGGCCGTCCCGCTGGCTCTGGGCCAGTTGGGCGGTTCGCTCCGCGAAGGCACCTGCGTGCGGCCTGCCGAAGATGCCCCTGATCGGTCGTCGAGGTCCGTAGACTGTGCGATGACGAGAGGCGCGGCATGAGCCATGGGCAGTCGCACGACCTGACGGACTCGCTTCGACGGGTGAACCGAGCACGATCCAACCTCGACCTCGCGCGCGCGCAGCGGGCGGTGCCCGGGGTGGTCACCACGGAGCAGCGTCACCTGCTGTCGGCCCTGGAGGGGTACGCCGCCGCGCTGACGAGCCACGGACACCCGATGCCCTACCGGCTGCACAGCGAGCTGGCCATGTACCGGTCCATGTTCGGACCGGCCCGACCACCCACCCGCTGACGCGTCCGCTCACCGGAGGGAGTAGGGGCCGGGACCTTCGGTCCACGTCTCGCCGGTCTGCTCACGGTAGGCGTGGACCGCTTCGGTGATGGTCTCGAAGAGGTGTTCCGGGTCGATGGTCTCGGTGAGCTCGTAGCGCTCGATCTTCTGGCGCACGGGAGTCTTGAGCTCGGCGAACACCAGGCTGGTGCCGGCGGCGTTCAGCTCGAGGTCGAGCTCCTCCAGGACGTCCGAGGCCGTGGTGTCGACGTCGGTGATCGGCTCGGCCGCGACGACGATCCAGCGTGGCCGGGGCTCGCTCCTCGCGAGGTGCCGCACCTGGTCGCGGAAGGTCCGCACGTTCGCGAAGAACAGGGGCGCGTCGAACCGGTAGATGACCAGACCGGGCAGGTGGCGCGTGGCGGGGGTGAACTGCGAGTCGTGGTAGCCGGCCATGCCCGCGACCCGTCCGAGCACGGCCTGGTGCGGCCGCCAGGCACGCCGGAAGACGTTGAGGATCGAGAGCCCCACGGCGATCGCGATCCCCGGCAGGACGCCGAGGAACGCGACACCGAGGAAGGCCGCCAGGGCCAGCCGGAAGTCCGACCTCCGTTGCCGCCGCAACCGGCGCAGCCCTCCGATGTCCGCGAGGGACGTCGAGGCGGCGATGACAACGGCAGCGAGCGTGGGCTGGGGCAGGTCCCGCAGCAGCCCGGGTGCGAGCAGCAGCAGGAGCAGGATCGCGACAGCACCCACCACGCCGGTCACCTGGGTCTTGGCGCCGTTCTGCGCGGCCACCGCCGTGCGGGATCCGCTGGTGCTGACCGGGAACCCCTGGAAGAAGCCAGCGGCGATGTTCGCTGCGCCCACGCCGATCATCTCGCGGTCGCCGTCCACCTCGTCCCCGGCACGGGTGGAGAACGCCGACGCCGTCGAGATCGTGTCGGTCAACGCCACCAGGGCGATGCCCAACGCCCCGGCCACCAGCAGCCACAGGTCGTCGAGCGGAACGGTGGGGATGTCGAACGGCGGAAAGCCTTCCGGCATCGGGCCGACCGCCGTCACGCCGCGGTCCTGCAGGTCGAACAGGTTCACCGCAGCGATCGCGAGCACCACGGCAAGGAGGACCCCCGGAACCCGGGGGAGCAGGCGTTGGAAGCCCAGGATCACGACCAGGCTCGCGACGCCGATCGCCAGCGCTGCGCCCACGGCGTGCCCGGCCGCGAGACCCCGCACGAACCCGACCGCCTCGTCGACCAGGCTGTCGGCGTCGACGGAGAAGCCGAAGAGCTTCGGCAGCTGGCTCACGACGATGGTCAGCGCCAGCCCGTTCATGTACCCGATCTGCGTCGGCCTGGACAACAGCTCGGCCACGAACCCGAGCTGGAAGACCCCGGCCAGCACGGTGATCAGGCCCACCATCACGGCCAGCAGCGAGGCGTACGCCACCGCCCGGTCAGGGTCTCCCTCGGCCGCGGCGAGGGGGATGACGGTCGCCGCGATCATCGGTCCCAGCGCCGAGTCGGGGCCGAGAACCAGGACCCGGGACGGCCCGAGGACGGCGTAGCCGAGGAGGCACAGGACGGTGGTGTAGAGCCCGGTGATGGGCGGCAGTCCCGCCAGCTCCGCATAGGCCATCCCTTGCGGAACGAGGAGCGCGGTGAGGACCAGCCCGGCCACCACGTCCTGGCGCAGCCACCCGCGCTCGTACGACCGCAGGCTCGCGATGCCCGGCGCGAGGCGCGTGATCACCGGCTCGGCGCGCGCGACGACAGGTCGCGCGCCGGCGTCCACGCCACGACGAGCGCGCCGGTCACCAGGTAGACCACCTGGAGGACGTGGAACGCGCGGATCGACGCAATCTCCCCGACGATCCACACCACCATGACGGTCCCCGCGACGATGCAGGCGAGCTGCCACCCGTCGCTGCGCTTCAGCAGGGCGGCGGCGGCGACCAGGGAGCTGCCACCGACGACGGCCATCAGGACCACGCCCGGGAAGTAGTTGCTGGGGAAGTCCGTGTTCCTGACCCACGACGCCTGCTGGGGGATCCACTCCGTCATCAGCGCGAGACCACCGATCACCGCGCTCACGCCGTTGAACAGCACCAACCCGAGGAGCAGCTTCAGCTTCCGGCTCATCGCGACCCTCGGGAGTTCCTGCGTTGACGGCCCGTACGGACGACGACCACGCTAGGGAACCCCTCGCACCCGGAGGCAGGGCCGAAGGTCCCCCCGGAGGTCCGCTACGACCGGCGCCGGACCGAGATCAGCGTGGCGCCCAGGTCGCGCACCTTGGAGAGCAGGCCGTGCAGCTCCGCCTGGTCGGTGACGGTGCCGGTCAGCGTGGTCGTGCCGTCGGTCTCGTGGTGGAGGGTCAGGCCGTCGAACCACGTGGACCAGTGCTCGTCGAGGTGCCCCTCGAGGCGGAGTTCGTAGTGGGGGCCGTCGCCCGGCGCGACCGTCCCGGTCATGTCGTCCTCGGCTGCGGTGGTGCGGCCGACGTCGGCCGGACGCTCCGGCGGATCGCCCACTCGGCAACGGTGAGGTTGATCGCCCACGCCGCCCCCAGGAGGAGGGCGGTGGTGAGGTCTGCGGTGCCGAGGACCAGCCCGCCGATGCCCAGCGTGATCACCTGGGTGCCGGCCACCAGCCCGATCGCGTAGCTGCGGATCATCCACGCCCGGTGGCGGATGACGTCCCTCCGGCGCGCGGCGAGGAACCCTAGGACGAGGGTGACCACCATCGCCGAGCCGAACGCCAGTCGCAGCGGGTACAGCACCTCGCGCGTCGCCTCGGTCCGCGGGTAGAACTGGTTCAGCCACAGCGCCGAGAACGCCACCCCCAGCCCGGCGATCACGAGGACGCGCCCTGCCCGTCGGTGCCAGCCCGGGTGGCGACGGCGGATCTGCGGCGCGAACTGGAACGCTCCGAGGAGCGCGAAGACCGTGGCGCAGGCGATGTGGAGGACGACCGGCTCGGGCGACGCGTCGTACCGGGCGTCCGACGGCAGCCCGGTCGCGCCTCCGGAGAGCTCGACCACGCGGAGCGACCCTGCGACCACCGGGATGGTGCCGAGAGCCAGCAGCCCGGCAGGGACGCCCCAGCCGGACCGGGGCCGGCCGCCCGGTCGGCGCGGCCCCGACCTGCCGAGGGCGGTGGCGTCCTGGCTCATTCCACACCAGCGGCGGTGGCCTGCGGGCTGTCGACGGTGTCGCGGTCCGACGTCGTGTCCGCGCGCACCGGGCGGGTGGTGGCCCACATGGAGCAGCCGAGGCCGATCAGGGCGATGCCGTTGGGGAAGGCGAGCAGCCGGTAGAAGGCGTCGGGCATCACGGACAGCAGGATCGTGACGACGCCGCCCACGGCCAGGACGACGGTGGCCCACCGGGCGAGGACCCGGGCCCGGAACAGCGCGACGCCGAAGACGAGTCCGCCGGCGAGGAAGCAGATGTCCTGGACGGGGAGGGTGATCGCCAGCAGGCCGATGTCGCCGGCCGGGGTGCCGCCCGTGATCTGGGTGATGACGTCCTCGACGTAGGCGGAGTCGGTCCCGACGAGCTGGGGCATGACGAAGGCGGCGACGTAGGTCATGCAGGTGATGAGCAGGTAGCCCGTGGCGAGCACGACGTACCCGACGAGCCCGAGGACCCCGTTGCGGCGCACCTGGCTCAGGTACATCCCGGTGATGCCGACGAGGGCCAGGACGGCCATCAGCACCTTGAGGGAGCCGCGTACGACGACCTCGGTCGTGCCGATGGAGTCTGCGTCGAGGTGCGGGTGGCCGAGCTGCACCCCGATGAAGAGCAGTCCGGCGCCGACGGCGGCGACGGCGGCCCCGCGCGTGAGGGTGGTGGGTGTGATCGTCATGTCCTGCTCCAGGTCCGGTGGGTCCGCGACGGGTGCCGCGGGGGATGTCCGGAACGTAGGGCGGGCGGGGGTGACCGGTCGTCACCACATGATGTGATCGACGATGTGACCCCGTCCGGGACGGGCTAGAGCAGCCCCAGCTGGTGGGCACGGCGGACGGCGGCTGCCCGGCTGTTGACGTCGAGCTTGGTGAAGATGCGCTTGGTGTGGGTCCGCAGGGTGTTGAGCGAGACGAAGAGCCGGCGGGCGATGTCAGGGCCGGTGAGCTCGCTGTCGAGCAGCCGGAGCACGTCGAGCTCCCGCTGGCTCAAGGGATCAGCCAGGGCGTGCTGCCGCGGATCCCCTGTCCCGGGAGCAGCGGGTCCCGGCAGACGTTCCGCGAGCCGCCGGGGGAGAGGGGGCTCCCGGACGGTGACCGCCCGCCGGAGGAGGTCCAGCATCGGCTCGCCCAGGTCGAGGTAGAGCCGGACCTGGCTGTCCGGCTCCGGGGCGAGGGCCCACGACTGCCGCAGGGCCGCCAACGCCCTCGGCTCGTCGCCCCGGACGTCGTGGGCGAACGCCTGCAGCACGCTGATCTCGATCAGGCTCCCCACCCGTCCTGCTTCGGCCGCGGCGACGTGCAGGCGGTCCAGGAGGCGCAGGGCGTCGGCCACGGGCGTCCCCCTTCGCCCGGCCGGGTCGCCCCGCGGAGCGCGGCGGTGCTCGGCGAGCAGGAGCCGCACCAGGGTGAGGTGCTCGTACTCACGCAGGTAGTCCGGGTCGTCGTCGACCCGGACGTCTGCGCTGTCGGCCCAGGCGGCCGCGGACGCCAGGTCGCCGGCCGCGATCGCGAGCCGGGCCCTGACGGCAGGGATGGGCCGGATCTCGGGGTAGAAGCCCCGCCGGTAGAGCGCCTCGGCCTCGTCGAGCAGGCTCCCCACCTCGTCGCGGTGGCCGGCAGCGGTACGGACCTCGGCCATGGCGACGAACCATCGGTGCCGGTTCTCGGTGATGGACGCCCGCCGCGCGAGCACCCGGGCGGTCTCGAGGTGGTGCCGGGCGTCGGCGAGCTCGTCGAGCTCGCGGTCGAGCTCAGCCAGCCCGACGTGGAGGTCGGCGGCCGCCCGAGGGTACGGCTTCCCGTCGGCGGTGGCTCGCTGAAGGCCCTGCTCGAAGAGCTCGCGAGCGCGACCGGGACGACCCAGGGCGACCCACAGGTCGGCGAGCACGATCGTGGTGTCGAGCTCGTCCACCAGGTTGCCCGCAGCGTGGAGGCTGCCGACGGCGGCGCCGAAGGTCTCCAGGGCCTCCGCGACGTCGCCTGCTGCCCACGCGGCGAGCCCGAGGAACGCCCCGCCCTGCCCGCGGATCAGGTGGTCATCGGGGGCGGCGAGGTCGAGCGCCTGCTGTGCGTGGTGCACGGTGCCGGCCACGTCACCGCGGGCCTGGGCCACCGACGCCCGGTAGATCGAGATCGTCGCCGGCGCCGTACGCAGGTCCTCGGTGTCCGCCCACTCGCGCGCGAGCGTCGGGTCCGCCGCGCCCGCGGCGAGCGCGACCTCGGCGGCCCGGAGCCATGCCTCCATGCTGTCGAGGTCGCCGGTCATCAGCCGTGACCATGCGGACCAGATGCTGAGGACGGGGCTCCGACGCACCACCGGCTCGGGCAACGACTGCATCCACGTCAGCAGCAGGCCGTCCTGTCGGGCCCTGCGCAGGTCGGGCAGCGCCTCCTCCATCAGGTGGGCGGCGCGACCGAAGTCCTCGGCGGCCACGGCGTGACGGACCGCCTGGATCGGCAGGTCGTGGGTGGCGTACCAGGCGCTGGCGCGCCGGTGCAGGTCAGGCACCTCGTCGGGGTGCTCGGCCAGCAGCCGGGCCTCCAGCACGTCGGCGAACAGGTGGTGGTAGCGGTACCAGGAGCGTTGGGCGTCGAGTGGGACCACGAAGAGGTTGTCGCGCTCGAGGCCCTCCAGCGTGCGGGCGGCGTCGGAGCGCCCGGTCACCGCGTCGCACAGGGAGCCGGTCAGCCGGTCGAGCACCGCCGTGCGGAGCAGGAAGTCCCGCACCTCGCCGGGCTGACGGGCCAGCACCTCGTCGGCGAGGTAGTCGATGACGAACCGGTTGCTGCCCGTGAACGCGTCGATGAACCCGGCGACCTCGCTGCGCTCGTCGGTGCCCTTCAGGGAGAGCCCGGCGAGCTGCAGGCCGGCGACCCAGCCCTCCGTACGCTCCTCGAGGGCAGCCACGTCAGCCGTGGTCAGGTCGAGCCCCATCACGTGGTGGAGGAAGTCACCCGCCTCGCTCCGGGTCAGGCGGAGGTCGGCGGCCCGGACCTCGGTGAGCTGCCCCCGGCTGCGGAGCCGGGCCAGCGGGAGGGGAGGGTCCGAGCGCGTCGCCAGCATCAGGTGGAGCTGGGCAGGACCATGGGCGAGGAGGAACGTCACGGCCTCGTGCACCTCGGACGAACCGATGACGTGGTAGTCGTCGAGGACCTGCACCCACTGCGTCCCCGGAGCCTCGTCGGCGGCCCGTGCCACGTCGTTGACCAGCACGGTCAGGGCGTCGGGGACGCCCACGCCCGGGGAGTCGAGGGCTTCCGGGCCCACGTCGAGACCCATGCCAGCGAACGCGGCGACCAGGTGCGTCAGGAAGCGGGTCGGGTCGTTGTCGTCCTCGTCGAGCGAGAGCCAGGCGACCCGGATGCCGGGGTGGCGTCGGTCGAGCCGGGCGAGCCAGTCGCCGAGGGCGGTGGTCTTGCCGAAACCGGCCGGAGCCGACACCAGGGTGAGCCGGTGGTGCGCCTCGACGGTCGCGTCGAGCTGCTCGACGATCCGCGGACGCGCGACCAGGTCCGGGCGCCGGAGTGGCGCGAAGAGCTTGGTGGCCAGCACCCGGGTCGACACCCTCGGATCATAGGAGCACCGGACGCTGACGATCTGGCCCGCCGCCCATGACGAACGACCACGAGCAGGACATCATCTCCTCATGACCCCGACCACGGCGCTCACCTTCGGCTACAAGGCCTCGGCAGAACAGTTCGGCCCCAGAGAGCTGATCGAGCTCGGCGTCCGCGCCGAGGAGGTCGGTCTCGACAGCGTCATGCTCAGCGACCACCTGCAGCCTTGGCGCCACGAGGGCGGCCACGCGCCCAGCGCGCTGGCCAGCCTCGCCGCCATCGGCGAGCGCACCGAGCGGGTGGTGCTCGGCACCAGCGTGCTGACCCCGACGTTCCGCTACAACCCTGCGGTTCTGGCGCAGCAGTTTGCCACCCTCGCCCTGCTGAACCCCGGCCGCGTCGTGCTCGGGGTCGGCAGCGGCGAGGCCCTGAACGAGATCGCGGTCGGGCTGGAGGAGTGGCCGGAGTTCAAGGAGCGCTGGGCACGACTGAGGGAGTCGGTGAGACTGCTCCGCGAGCTGTGGCAGGGCGACCGGGTCACCTTCGACGGGGACTACTACCGCACCGCGGACGCCACGATCTACGACCGGCCGGAGGGCGGCGTCCCGATCTACGTCGCCGCGGGCGGCCCACAGATGGCGAAGTACGCCGGGCGCGTGGGCGACGGGTTCATCTGCACCAGCGGCAAGGGCATGGACCTCTACACCGGCAAGCTGCTCCCGGCGGTGGCGGAGGGCCTCGAAGCAGCCGGGCGCGACCACGGCGACATCGTGCGGATGATCGAGGTGAAGCTCTCCTACGCGCCGACCCGCGAGGAGGCCCTCGA
Organism: Nocardioides euryhalodurans; assembly: GCF_004564375.1. Lineage (NCBI taxonomy): Bacteria > Bacillati > Actinomycetota > Actinomycetes > Propionibacteriales > Nocardioidaceae > Nocardioides > Nocardioides euryhalodurans. Next base: position 534,883 of record NZ_CP038267.1, on the reverse strand, counting down.
GAACACGAGGTTCTGGGCTCCGCTCTCGCTGAGTGCCGAGGAGAAGCACCGGCTCGACGATCCCGTGGAGATGGCCGCGGCCGCGGACCGGCTCCCGATCGAGCAGGTCGCCTCACGCTGGATCGTCGAGACGACACCGGAGGGCGTCGTCGACGCGGTCCGGCCCTACGTCGAGGCGGGGTTCGACCACGTCGTCTTCCACGCCCCGGGCCACGACCAGGAGCAGTTCCTGTCGTCGTTCGGGGCCGACGTCCTGCCGCTCCTGCGCGAGCTCGGGACCAGCTCGTCCTAGGGCGTGGCGGTGTTCGGCGTCGGATCCGGTGGGCGTCTCGGGTCGCTGTGCCGGCGGGAGTCCGCTGTCGGCGTTCACCTCGTCCGGGTGAGGACCTGCGTCCCTCCGGCGCCGAGGATGGGCTCAGGACGCGAAGGAGTTCACCATGAAGCTCATCCCCACCATCGTCGCCACGCTGTCGATCAGCGCATCGCTGGCGGCCTGCAGCGAGGACCGTGCCGCTGTGTGCGACTCCGTCGCCGACCTCAGGTCCTCGGTCGCGGACCTCAGGGACATCGACGTCACCTCCTCCGGCGGACTGAGCGACCTGCAGGCTGCCCTGGACGCCGTCGGGGACGACGTGGCCGCCGTCACGTCGGACGCGGCGGACGAGTTCGCGGACCAGGTCGCCGCGGTCGAGGCCAGCCTCGCGGGGCTCACGAGCTCCCTGGAGTCGGCCCAGTCGGGAATCTCCGCCGACACACTCGCCGAGGCAGCCGAGGCCCTGACCACCTTCGGCACCGAGGTCGAGTCGCTGGTCGACGACGTCGAGGCCACCTGCTGACCGCGGTCGTTGATGGCTGCTCTCCTGGGCGGAGTCCAGCTGCGCCACGAGGGCTCCTCCGAACGTCATCGTCCGCTTCGTACGACGCCTGGTCCACAGACGCACTCCTACGCTTGCGGTCCGGTCAACCGCGAGGGAACGGAGTCGACCATGGGAATCCTGCGAGGCCGACGGGACAAGCCTGAGGTGCGGCGGTTTCGCATGAGGGAGAAGCTGATGGCCGTCGGGGATGACTTCTGGATCGAGGACGAGGACGGCGAACGTGCGTACCGGGCGAACGCGAAGGCGCTGCGCGCACGCGAGACCATCGTCCTCGAGGACGCGTCCGGCAACGAGGTCGCGCGTGTCCAGGAGCGAAAGCTCAGCGTGCGCGACAAGGTCGCGATCGAACGTGACGGCCAGCCGATCGCCACGGTGCACAAGGCCCTGGTGGGGATCCGGGACCGGTTCGTGATCGACGTCGAGGGAGGGCCCGACCTCAAGGCTCACGGGAACATCGTCGACCACGAGTACGAGGTCGAGCGTGACGGGGATGCCGTCGCACGGGTCTCCAAGCGGTGGTTCCGGGTCCGCGACACCTACGGCGTCGAGATCGGGGCCGGCGAGGACGAGGCCCTGCTGCTGGCAGTCGTGGTGGCGATCGAGTCCCTCACGGACTAGCAGGAACCTGACCAGCCGCGCGTTCCTGCCCGGCACCTCCTGCTCGCCGACGTGGGCCGGCAGCCGGGTCCTCGCGCTCCACGGGCGGCCGGCCGAGTCGCTGGACCAGGCGCACGGCTACAGTCGGAGTCCGGTGGCGGACGACGTGGAGGGGTGGGCAGGGATGGCGCGTGGGGACCACGTCTACGTCCAGCGCGGTCGTCACTACACCCACCACGGGGTCGACTGCGGCGACGGCTCGGTGATCCACTACGTGGGTCCGCGCGGCCCCCTCCGGCACGTCGGCCGGACGTCGCTGGAGGAGTTCGCGGCCGGCTCGGTCGTGCAGGTCCGCGCTCACGTCGACCGTCTGGACGTCGAGACCACGATCGAGAACGCCGAGTCCCGCGTCGGGTCCCGCGACTACCACCTGGTGAGGAACAACTGCGAGCACTTCGCTGCCTGGTGCTGCACGGGTCGAGCCGCCAGCAGCCAGGTGCGCCGGTGGGCTCTGGCGGCACAGGGCACATTCGCCTCCCTCGTCGCGGTCCAGTCCCTGGGCGCGCACCTCGCCGTGCTGGGCACCGTGGGAGCGGGCCTGTACGCCTTCGCCGGGCCCTGGCGCCACCGGGCGCCTAGACCACGTCGACCCTGAACGACCGCTCCCGCTGCGGGCCCTGCTGTTGGTGGGGTAACAACCTCCCCTCGACCGATCCACATCGGGATTTCCGGTTCCACACTGGAGTGCATGAGGGGGGAGGCCTCGGTCACGACCGCGTTCGTCGTGGCGCTGTCGCTCGGCGCTCCCGCCCCCGCGCACGCGGACCCGGGAACGGCCACCCACCAGGGCACGGTGGGGGAGACCTTCGCCGGCGCCCAGACGCAGTTCGACCTGGTCACGCACGGCGACGACCAGTACCTCGCGTACTTCGACGTGGATCGCGACATCGTCGTCAAGCACCGGACCCTGGGTGCGGCCGAGGACGGGCCGTGGAGCTCCACGACGATCCTGGAGACGTCGTACAACCCGGACGGCCACGGCCGGGACCACTCCTTCAGGAGCCGGTGGGACTCGCACAACTGGCTCCGCCTGGCCGTGGACGGGTCCGGTCGGCTGCACCTCGCCGGTGACATGCACAGCTCGGAGATCCGCTACTGGCGGACGAGCAAGCCGGGCGACCTCGGCACGCTCACCCGCCGGAAGGTGCTGGTCGACCCTCGTCTGGAGGACCGCGTCACCTACCCGGAGTTCATCCTTCGGCCGCGCGGGGACCTGGGATGGCTGATGTTCCGCGACGGCGCCAGCGGTCGTGGCCGCACCCACGTCTATGCCTGGGACGACGCGCGCGCCTCCTGGTCGAGCAACGGCACGCTGTTCCGGGCCATGTCCCCGGTCTTCGGCGACGGCGACGGCAACGCCTACACCGAGGTGTTCCACACGCCGGGGAGTGGCTACCACATCCTCTACAGCTGGCGTGAGACGTCGGACAGCGGCTCCAGCTCGAGGTTCTCCTACCTGCGCACCCGCGACTTCCGGACGTACGAGAACGCCCGAGGCCTGGCCGTCCCCACTCCGGTGGACGCCGCGGCGAGGCGACCGATCGTGGATCCGATCGCTGCGACGAAGGACGGTTCGGGCAGCTGGACGTCCAACGGGTTCCTCAACGGCGAGACCCTGTTCGGCGTCAGTGGCGACCGGATCCTGCTGGCGTACACGAAGCTGGGCCGGGACCGGCTCGGCGCCACGAGCAAGCAGATCTGGGTCGCGTCCCCGAGCGGGCCCCGGGGCGCCTGGGACCTCGCGCAGGTGAGCGAGGAGCCCGGCGGTGTCGGCCTGGTCGGCGCCACGTTCCCCGACAACCACCTCGTCGTGGTCGACCACGACACGGTCGCGGTCGACTTCAGGTACGACCCCCGCTCGGGGCGTCCCACGCGGCGCGTGACCTTCGACCCGGCGGACCTCGGGGACGGTCCGGTCCCGAGCACGGACGCACCGGCCTACTACCCGGCCGAGGTCTACCAGTCGGTGGACTCCTTCCCCGCTGCGACGTCGCACACCGAGGCGGACAGCCGCTCCCACGAGCAGGCGGGTGGTACGTCGAACCGTGGCTACCTCAACTCGCGGCCGACCGGCGCCCGCACGCTCTACGTCGTGTCCTGGCTCGCCGGACCCGACCGGTTCACCCCGCCGGACCCGATTCCAGGCCCAGAGGTGCTCGACGGCTGGCCCGCCCGGCCGCTGGAGATGTTCAAGGTCACCTACTGAGGGCCGCGGGGTCGGGAGCCCCGGTCACCTCCTCCGGCGATTGCCATCGGTCGCGAACTCCGGGACACTCGAACGAGGTCGCTGCGGGCGCCCGGCGCCCCGGGCGACTGGGGGAGAGGCGATGGTCGAGCGAGCACTTCGCCCGGAGCGAGACAGCATCAGCATCGCGGAGCACGAGCGGCTCCGGAGGGACTTCGACGCCCTGCGGGAGCAGTTCGAGGCCGCCGACGAGGTGCTCTCGGCGATCGGCCGATCTGCGGCCGACCCGGAGAGGGTGCTGGCGACCGTCGTCGAGAGTGCGCGCCGGCTCTGCCGGTCGCAGGCGGCACACCTCTACTTCCTCGAGGACGACGTCTACCAGCTGATCAAGTCGACAGGACTGAGCGAGGAGTCGATCCGGTTCATCGCCGAGCACCCGATGCCGCTCGCTCGCGACACCCTCATCGGTCGCGTCGGACTCGACCGCCGGACCCAGCAGATCCCTGACGTGCTGGCTGATCCGGAGTACGGGCGCCACGACCTCCAGCGGGTCGGCGGCTTCCGGACCACGATGGGCGCGCCCCTGCTGGTCGATGGCGAGGTCGTCGGCGCCCTCCTGCTCTGGCGCAACGAGGTCAGCCCCTTCGACGAGCGTGAGAAGGCGATCGTCACCGCCTTCGCGGCGCAGGCGGCGATGGCGGTCAACGGGGTGAAGCTCGTGCAGCAGATGGAGGCCGGGGGAGTGGAGCTGGCCAAGAAGGTCGAGGAGCTCGAGGCGTTGCGCGAGGTGGGCGAAGCCGTGGGCTCGAGCCTCGACGTCGACCGGGTGCTCGCGACGATCGCCATGCATGCCGTGAAGCTCTCCGGGACCGACGGCGGCTCGATCATGGAGTACTCCGAGGAGGACCGCTGCTTCATGGTCCGCAGCGTCTACCAGACCGATCCGCACGTGGTCGACCGGCTCCACTCGATCCGGATCGACCTCGACGAGACACTCGTCGGACGAGCGGCCAGGGAGCGCCGCCCGATGGCGGTTCCCGACCTCGACGCCTGCGACCTCGACCCACACCTGCGGATCCTCCACGACGACGGCTGGCGCTCGCTGGCCGCCGTGCCGATGCTGCGTGAGGACCAGGTCGTGGGGGCCCTGATCGTCCGTCGGAGGCGCACCGGGGCGTTCACGAGCGACACCCTCGACCTGCTGGAGACCTTCGCGAGCCAGTCGGCGCTGGCCCTTGTCAACGCGCAGCTGTTCCGCGAGCTCAAGGAGCAGAGCATCGAGCTGGAGCTCGCCAGCACGCCCTACGCCATCGAGCTGAACCTGCGCAAGGGTGGGACGACGCATCCGTTCCTCACGCTCCAGTTCCTCACCGACGGCCGGTACGAGCCGGACACCGCCCTCTTCCTGACACCTCGCGGCCACGAGAAGCACCTGGTCGCGACCGACCACCTCGAGTCGGACCTGCTGCGTGGGCTGACGGTGCCCGACCTGTTCGACGTCGTGGCGCGCCACGGTCTGCACTTCGACCAGTCGCGACAGGTCGGGGTGGTGTTCCACATGATCAGCTGCCTCACCGAGCACGGCCGGATCGGGCTGACGGCCGTGGGTGACACCCCCACCGAGGCTGATCGTCGTTACCGGGACGCCGAGCGGATCCTGGTGGAGGAGGCACGGCTGTCGTTGCAGGAAGCTCCGTTGCCGGTCTGAGGTGCAGATGCCACGGATCTGGTACGTCGCGTACGGCTCGAACCTGGCCCGGGCCCGGTTCCGTTGCTACCTGTCAGGAGGGCGCCCGGCGGGTGGGTCTCGCCGGTATGTCGGCTGCCGGGACCGGAGCGAACCCACCCGGACCGAGGGCCTGGAGCTGCCCGGCGGACTCGTGTTCGCGGCCGAGTCGCGTGTCTGGGGCGGGGGCATGGCGTTCTACGACACCACCGCACCGGCCGTGGTCGCCTGCCGCGGCTACCTCGTCACCGCCGCGCAGCTCGCGGACGTGGCAGCCCAGGAGCTGCGCCGGCAGCCGGGCGGCGAGTTCGCGCGTGAGCTGGCCAGGCTGCTGCCCGACGTCGAGTCCGTGCTGACCACCGGCCCCGGTCGGTACGGGACGGTGGTCCGGCTCGGCGCGCTGCACGGCACGCCGATGTTCACGATCACCCACCACGACGTCGGCAGCCTTCCGCTCGCCGCCCCCAGCGCGCCGTACCTGCGCTGGATCTCGGACGGTCTGCGGGAGGCTCTCGGCTACGACGACGCCCAGGTCGCCGGCTACCTGCTCTCGGCGCCAGGCATTCGAGGACGATGGAGCGAGGACGAGGTCCTGGCGCTGTCGGGCGGGAGCGGGGTGGAGCCCGTGCGCGACAGGGTGGCTCCGACGACCACACGGCCGAGCGAGCCATGACCGGCATCGTGGACGCCGACTACCTGGTGGTGGGAGCCGGCGCGATGGGCATGGCGTTCACCGACGCCCTGATCGACCACGCCGACGTGCGCGTCGCCCTGGTGGATCGCCGCCACGGCGTCGGCGGACACTGGTTGGGCGCCTACCCGTTCGTCCGTCTCCATCAGGCGTCTGCCTTCTACGGTGTCGCGTCGACGCTGCTGGGCGGTGGCCGTGCGCAGGAGCGCGGACCGGAGGCGGGCCTGCACGAGCGAGCCACCGCCGCTGAGATCTGCACGTACTACGACCGCGTGCTCGTCGACCGGCTGCTGCCCTCGGGCAAGGTGCAGTTCTTCCCCAACACCGAGTACGTCGCCGACCGCCAGCTCGTCTCGTGCATCTCCGGCGAGCGACTCGCGGTGCCGCCGGAGTGCCGGATCGTGGACGCGCGCTACCTGGCGCCGACCATCCCCGCGGAGACGCCACCACCGTTCGGTGTGGCGGAGGGGGCCCGCGTCGCGCCGGTCAACGACCTCGTCCGGTTGACCGAGGCCCCCCGTCAGTACGTGATCGTCGGGGCCGGGAAGACGGCGACGGACGCCTGCATCTGGTTGCTCGCCCGGGGTGTGGACCCGCAGGCGATCTGCTGGGTGCGGCCGCGCGACGCGTGGATGCTGGACCGGGCAGTGGTCCAGCCGGACCCCTCGGTGTTCCTCGGCATGGCCGCCGACGTGATGGAGGCGGCAGGGGCGGCGCAGTCGCTGGACGACCTGTTCCTCCGGCTGGAGGACGCCGGGATCATGGTCCGCATCGATCGCTCGGTGACGCCGACGATGGCGAAGGCGCCCACCCTGGGCAGGTGGGAGCTCGAGAAGCTGCGCACCATCGAGGACGTCGTCCGGCTCGGTCACCTGCGGTTCGTGGAGAAGGGGCGGCTCACACTGGCGGGCGGGTCGGTCGCGGTCGCGGAGGACGCGCTCGTCGTGCACTGCGCGGCGTCCGGTCTGCAGTACCCGCCGCGCGTCCCGATCTGGCGGCCCTCGGCCGTGACGCTGCAGCCGATACGCGCGGGGTTCCCCTGCTTCGGGGCGGCGCTCGCCGGCTACGTGGAGGCGACACGCGCAGACGACGCGGAGAAGAACCTGCTGTGCCCGCCGACGCCGTACGCGAACACGCTGGCGGACTGGGTCAACATGAACGTGATGGGCACCCGTGCCACGGCCTCGTTCGGCTCCGCGGCGGACATCGCTGCCTGGGCCGGCTCGGTGGCACTCAACCCGGCGCGCATCCCGGCCGGCAGAGTCGGCTCCCAGGAGGTCGACGACGTTCTCACGCGCCTGACGGCCCACCTGCCCACCGGGCTGGCCCGGCTCGTCGAGCTGGGTGGGTCCGGACGGCCGGGCGAGGCCCCGTCGGGCAGCGGCTGACCAGGCGTCGGCGCACCCGTGACGGCTCGGCGCGCAAGGGCCGAAGGTCCCGGGACCTTGTGACCGACGGTCGTAGATCGACCCACCCGACTGGGGTTGGATCAGTGGCGGCGACGAGGGCCCGGAGGGCGTCGCGAGCGATGCACGTCACGCACGTGCGGGAGGCTCTCCGGAACGTGACGGGGGTCCGGCCCTCGTCGCCGGCCCCCTGTCGGGGTCAGCTCCCGTCGACGCTGATGTGCGCCGGGCGCGGTGACGGGTCGTTGGCCTCGACGTCCTGCACGGTCGCCTCCAGCAGGTCGTGCGCGAGCCCGGAGAGAGCCCGGCAGACCGCCAGCTCGTCCCCGATCTCGGGCACGTCCCGGTCGGCGGGGTGCTTGCGTGCGGTCCCGCGGTGCCGCACCACCGTGCCGGCGTCGGTGCGCAGCACCGCCTCCGCGCCGGTCCTCCCGTCCTGCTCGGACAGCAGCACGTCCACGTGCCAGGTCCTCGTGTGCATGGCGACCCTCCTTCGTGGCGCGGCCGCAGCGGTCCTCGCTGCTGGACCAGCGTCGCCTCGTGGGTCCATGCTCCCGCGACCCCCCCGGCTGCGGACCAGTCGAAGGTCCCCGCGAGTCGGGCCCTCAGGACCCTCTCGGCCCGGGCAGCGAGGAAGGTGCCCGAGCCGTGGGAGCGCGGAGCAACGCGTCCACGGTCGTCAACGCCACCAGGGACAGCGCGCCGACCAGCCATCCGTTCCCGTTCCCGGTCCCGAGGCCGACCGCCGCCACCGCCCCCACCGACGTCGCCGTGACCACCACCGCGACGAGGGGGAGGCCCGGCGAGCACTCTCGGGTGCCGGGCACCGGATCCTCGAAACGACCCACCAGCGAGACGATCGCGATCGTCGTCACGAGGAGGGCTGCGAACCAGGCCGGCCTGGCGGCCCACCAGGTGGTGGTGTCCGGCCGGTCGTGCAGGCCGAAGCCACCGAGCAGCAGGGCGGCAGCCCCGAGGAGGGCCAGCGCGGTGGGGTGCCAGAGGTAGAGGGTCATCACCCGCGCCTCGACCACGACGACGGCCCGCCAGACGCCGGCGTACCGGGTCAGCCGCTGCAGCACCGGCTCGGCAGCGAGCACCAGCCCCACCATCGCGGTCCCGAGGAACAGCAGGGTCGCCCGTGGGGGCTGCGTGTTGCTCACGCCGGGGCCTTGGGAGCCCACCATCGACACGGCGTACGGGCCGAGGGCGACCAGTGCCGCGGTGCACAGCAGCCCGCCCCCGGCGAGGAGGAGGCTGCGTCGCCTCCCGACTGCGCCGTCCAGCCAGGCGTAGCCGAGCTGGTGCAGGGTGCCCCAGACCAGCAGCAGGTTCAGGGCGCCCACCGGGCTGCTCCCCAGGAGCATGCTCGCGGTGTCGACCGGGAGCGCGACGAGCCCGACCGCGAGGGTCCACGGGCCCCAGCGGTCCCACGCCGCGAGCGTCATCGGCACGAGGGCGACGACGACGACGTACACGGCGACGAACCAGGTCAGCGTCAGCGAGGACGACGAGGCGATCCGGAGCCACCCGTCGTCGAGTCCGAGGAACGGTGCCACGAGGGCCGCCGCGCACCAGAAGCCCAGGAGCGGGAGCAGCGGTCGGGTCAGGCGGGTGACGCGACCGGCCAGCCACGTGCCGTAGCCCGCGTCCCGCGACCGCGCGTGGCGCCACGACAACGCATTGACGTAGCCGCCGACGAGGAAGAAGAGAGGCATCACCTGCAGGACCCACGTCAGGAGATGCGTCCAGGGAGCGACGGTCAGCAGGTCGGTGCGCTGCAGGCTCCCTGCGTCATCGACGTACCACCCCTGCTTGAGCCAGTGCCCCACCACCACCCCGCAGAGGGCCGTGACCCGCACCAGGTCGACGACCCGGTTCCGGGCACCCGTCCCGGGGCCGGCCGCCGGAGCTGTGGTGAGGTCCATGCCACCACCTCTCTGTCGGCCCTGCTCACGACGCTAGTGGCGCCGGCCCTGCACGTGGCGAGGTACGGAGTCCCGTCCTTCCGGGACCATCGGCCCGCGCTCGGGATGGGTGCCGACCGGCCGGGCCACCCGGGCCGTTGGTCCCTTGGTGGAGGCCCGGCGTCCACGCGAGGCTGGTGGACAGAGCCCGAGGAGGCATCATGCCCGAGGACAACCCCGCTCCGGTGGTCGTGGCAGTCGGCCACGATCCCGTCGAGTCCGCGCTGGCGTTCGCCGTGGTCGAGGCGCGTCGTCGCGGCTGCGGCGTTCACCTGGTCCATGCCGTGCACCACACCCACGACGGCCCTGACTCCGTGTTCGTCACCGAGTCCGACCGGGAGCGTATGGGTCGGCTGGCCCTCACGTCCGCGACGGAACGACTCGAGGCCCTGGCTGACGAGGGGATGGCGGTCAGCTCCGACATGGTGTCCGGGTCGATCGCCGCCGCCGCGGCGGCTTCCTGCGCCGACGCGCGCATGATCGTGCTTGAGCACCGTGACCTGGGACGGCTGCAGCGGGTGGTCACCCGATCCGTGGCGTCCGGGGTGGCGGCCCGGGCCCACGTGCCGGTGGTGTCGGTCCCGTCCCACTGGTCTCCCTCGCACCGACATGCGGCCGAGACCACGGTCACGGTGGGCGTGGACGATCCCGCACGATCGGCATCGCTGCTCCGCACCGCCGCCGACGCCGCTGCCGTAGCCGGTGCGAGCCTGTGCATCGTGCACGCGTGGGCGATGCCCCGCGCCTACGAGGACCTCGGGACCTCGCCCGAGGACGAGGAACGGTGGGCAGCCCAGGTCACGACCGGGATCCAGGAGGTGCTGGACACGATCGTGGACCAGGTGGAGGGAGTGACGGTGAGGATCGTGGTGCGCCACGCGCCACCTGCCGACGCCCTGGTCGAGACGAGCCGTACCTCGGACCTCCTGGTCATCGGTCGACACGACCCGCTGCTGCCGGTCGGCTCCCACCTCGGCCCCGTCGCGCGCGCGGTGCTGCGTGAGGCCGAGTGCCCGGTGATGATGGCGGGTTCCGGTCCGGGTGCCTGACGCACGCTGCGGGCCTGACCGGGGCACGAGGAGCGTAGGCTCGGGTCGTGGTGCAGGACGACGGGTCCGCACGGGGGCCTCATCTTGAGCTCGACGAACTTCTGTCGCAGCTGATCGAGCGAGCCCAGGGGGTCCGCGCCGCACAGAACCGGCTCCGTGGCCTGCTGCACGCCAACCGGGCGGTGGTCGGGGACCTGTCCCTGAGCGCCGTGCTCCGTCGCATCGTGGAGGCTGCCTGCGAGCTGGTGGACGCGCCGTACGGCGCCCTCGGCGTGATCGCACCGGACGGGACCGGCCTGGAGGAGTTCATCCACGTCGGCATGCCGGAGGACGCGGTGGCCTCGATCGGTCACCTCCCCGAGGGCAAGGGCCTGCTCGGGGCGTTGATCGACGACCCACGCCCGATCCGGTTGCGTGACATGCGTGACGACATCCGCTCCGTGGGCCTCCCGGCCGGCCACCCGCCCATGAGGGGCTTCCTCGGAGTCCCCATCCGGGTTCGCGACGAGGTCTTCGGCAACCTCTACCTGGCATCGCTGTCGCAGGCGAACTTCGACGCCGAGGACGAGGAGCTCGTGGTCGCACTGGCCGCCACCGCGGGCGTGGCGATCGAGAACGCCCGGCTCTACGAGGAGTCCCGACGCCGCCAGGTCTGGCTGCAGGCATCGGCCGACGTCACGCGGCAGCTGCTCTCGGCGGAGAGCGACGGCGCGCTGGCTGTCATCGCCGAACGGGTCGCGGAGCTGGCGACCGCCGACGTGGTGACCGTGGTGCTGCCCCAGGTCGGCGGGTCCGGGCTGACGGTCGCGGTGGCGGTCGGGCACAAGGCCGACCAGCTCCGTGGTCTCTCGTACGCCGTGGAGGGGACCCTCAGCGAGCTCGTCCTGACCACCGGCCGGTCAGCGGTGCTGGAGGACGCCTCGGACCTCACGGGCCCGGGGCAACGGTCGGTGCACATGAGCGAGATCGTCCCCGTCGGGCCGGTGATGGGGGTTCCCCTCGCTGGCACCGAAGGGGTACGTGGCGCCCTGCTGGTCGGCCGGTTGCAGGGGCGTCGCCCCTTCAGCGCCGCGGACGTGGAGATGGCCGACACCTTCGCCCACCACGCCTCCGTAGCGCTCGAGCTGGCCGACGGGCGACGCGAGGCGCAACGGATGAGCCTCTTCGAGGAGCGGGCCCGGATCGCCCGGGACCTCCACGACCACGTGATCCAGCAGCTCTTCGCGTCGGGGATGATGGTGCAGGGTGTGATCGCGACGCTCGACGACACGGCTGCCGCCGAGCCCCTCGAGCGGGTCGTGGACAGCATCGACGACGCCATCCGGCAGATCCGGACCTCCATCTTCCAGCTGCGGCCACACCGGCTCCCCGGGACCGAGCTGCGATCCGAGGTGCTCGACGTCGTCGCCGACGTCACCCCGTCGCTGGGCCACGCTCCCCACGTCCAGTTCGTCGGTCCGGTGGACGCGTTGGGCGACGAGGCCATGACCGACGACGTCACCGCCGTGGTGCGGGAGCTGTTGTCGAACGTCGCCCGGCACGCCGGCGCCGACCGGGTCGACGTCGCCGTCGAGGCGACGGGGTCGACCCTCGGGGTGACGGTCACCGACGACGGGGTGGGCCCGGGTGTGCCCTCACGCTGCTCGGGCCTGAGCAACCTTCGGCACCGCGCCGTCGCGCGGGGCGGGACCTTCGCGCTCGCGGCCGCCGGGCCAGGGGGAGGGGCCCGCGCCGTCTGGGAGGTGCCGCTCCCGTGAGCGACCGGGCACGAGGGGACGTGACCGCCGGCGAATCCATCCGGGTCTACCTGCTCGACGACCACGAGGTCGTCCGCCGCGGTCTGCGGACGATGCTGTCGTCCCTCCCGGACGTCGAGGTGGTGGGGGAGTCGGGCTCCGCCGAGGAGGCCACCGCGCGGATCCCCGCGCTCCGTCCGGACGTCGCCGTGCTCGACGGACGCCTTCCCGACGGCACCGGCATCGAGGTGTGCCGGGCGATCCGGTCCGTGGACCCGAGCATCGCGGTCCTGATCCTGACGTCCTACGACGACGACGAGGCGCTCTTCGGCGCGATCATGGCGGGGGCTGCTGGCTACGTGTTGAAACAGGCCAGGGGAGACGACCTCGTCCGTGCCATCAGGGCCGTCGCTGCCGGCCACTCCCTCGTCGACCCGCGCATGACGGCCAGCCTGCTCGAGCGGATCCGACGGGGTCCGGCCGCCTCGTTGGAGCTCGCCGCGTTGTCGGAGCGGGAGATCGAGCTCCTGGGCCTCATCGCCCAAGGCCTGACCAACCGGCAGATCGGGGAACGGATGTTCCTCGCGGAGAAGACGGTCAAGAACTACGTGTCCAGCATCCTCGGCAAGCTCGGCCTGGAGCGGCGGACCCAGGCGGCCGTCCTGGCGACGAAGCTGCTCCGTCCCGACCTCGACGGGGCGACCGGCCCCGGGTCGGGGACGTGACCGCACCTCGATCGGCCACGACGACCGCGGCCCCAGCGGCAGCCCACCTCGTGGGCTCGGCGGGGAACCGCATCGGGAGCACCACTCGAAGGAGCAAGGCATGGACGGCTCGGCACCCACGAGGGCCCCGGCCCGGATGCGCGCCTGGCGCACCCGGGGCGACGGCCACGAGCAGCTGCGGCTGGAGGAGGTGCCCACACCCCTCCCGCGGGGCGACGAGGTCCTGGTCCGGGTCCGAGCCTGCGGGGTCTGCCGCACCGACCTGCACGTGACCGACGGTGACCTCCCGCTGCGCCGGACGCCCCTCGTCCCCGGCCACGAGGCTGTGGGGGACGTGGTGGCGGTCGGGCCCGGGGCGACCGGGCGGGCGCTTGGGGACCGGGTGGGCGTCGCCTGGTTGGGCCGCACCTGCGGCTCCTGCCGCTGGTGCCGACGGGGCGCCGAGAACCTGTGCCGTGGCTCGCGCTACACGGGGTGGGACGAGGACGGCGGCTACGCCGAGTACGTCGCCGTCGCGGCGCCGTACACCTACCTGCTGCCTCCGGCGACGGACCCGGTGCAGACTGCCCCCCTTCTCTGCGCCGGCATCATCGGCTACCGGGCACTGCGCCGGGCCCACGTCCCGCCGGGCGGCAGGCTGGGCCTCTACGGGTTCGGAGCCAGCGCCCACCTGACCGCCCAGGTGGCGCTCGCGCAGGGTGTCGAGGTCCACGTCCTCACCCGGGACCCGGACGCGCAGCGGCTCGCCCTCGACCTGGGGGCGACGTCGGCCGGCGGGGCGGCCGACCAGCCGCCGGTCCCCCTCGACGCCGCGATCCTCTTCGCACCTGCCGGTGAGCTCGTCCCCGTGGCGCTGGCGGCCCTCGACCAGGGTGGGACGCTCGCGCTGGCGGGGATCCACCTCAGCGACGTACCGCCGCTGGACCACCAGCGGCACCTCTTCCGCGAGCGGACGCTCACGAGCGTCACGTCCAACACCCGCGCGGACGGGGAGGAGCTGCTCACGCTCGCGCCACGGCTCGGGGTCCGGGCGACGGTCACCCGCTACCCCTTCGAGCGGGCGTCGCAGGCCCTGACGGACCTGGCCCACGACCGGGTGTCCGGGGCAGCGGTGCTGGTCCCGTGACGGCGCACCCGCACGTTTCTTGACTTGGTCAAGAAAACCCGAAAGGGTGAAGCCGTGCCCACCACCGACGAGCTCGAACAGCTGCTGCGCGGGGCCACCCTGCGGGTCACGCGGCCCCGGCTCGCCGTGCTCGAGGCGGTCCACGACCACCCGCACGCCGACACCGACGCGATCATCGCGGCCTCACGGGCGCGACTCGGGGTGGTGTCCCACCAGGCCGTCTACGACGTGCTCCGGGCGCTGACCACCGCGGGCCTCGTACGCCGGATCCAGCCCTCGGGCTCCGTAGCACGCTACGAGTCGCGGGTGGGCGACAACCACCACCACGTCGTCTGCCGCTCGTGCGGGACCATCGCCGACGTCGACTGCGCGGTCGGTGACACCCCGTGCCTGACCGCCACCTCCGACCACGGCTTCGCGATCGACGAGGCCGAGGTCGTCTACTGGGGCACCTGCCCCGCCTGCTCCACTGCAGCACCGTCCTGATCCGCCCACTCCAGAAAGGTCCGCCGTGTCCGAGCACGAGCAGCCCGACGCCAAGGTCGGGGACATGAACGTCGAGGAGGCCGGGGGCTGTCCCGTGGCCGCCGGCAAGCACCCCACCGAGGGCGGCGCCACCAACCAGGGCTGGTGGCCCAACCAGCTCAACCTCAAGATCCTTCGCAAGCACCCGGCCGTCGCCAACCCGATGGGCGAGGAGTTCGACTACGCCGAGGCCTTCGCCACGGTCGACCTCGGGGAGCTCAAGCGCGACATCGAGCAGGTCATGACGACCTCGCAGGACTGGTGGCCCGCCGACTTCGGCCACTACGGCCCGCTCTTCATCCGGATGGCCTGGCACTCGGCCGGCACGTACCGGATCGAGGACGGCCGCGGTGGCGCCGGCGCCGGCATGCAGCGCTTCGCCCCGCTGAACAGCTGGCCCGACAACGGCAACCTCGACAAGGCGCGCCGCCTCCTGTGGCCCGTCAAGCAGAAGTACGGGCAGGCGATCTCGTGGGCCGACCTGATGGTCCTGACCGGCAACGTCGCCCTGGAGTCGATGGGCTTCGAGACCTTCGGCTTCGCCGGCGGTCGTGCCGACGTGTGGGAGCCCGACGAGGACGTCTACTGGGGACCGGAGCAGGAGTGGCTCGGCGACGAGCGCTACACCGGCGACCGCGAGCTCGAGAGCCCGCTCGCCGCCGTCCAGATGGGCCTGATCTACGTCAACCCCGAGGGCCCCAACGGTGAGCCCGACCCGCTGGCCGCGGCCCGCGACATCCGGGAGACCTTCCGCCGGATGGCGATGAACGACGAGGAGACCGTCGCCCTCATCGCCGGCGGCCACACCTTCGGCAAGACCCATGGTGCCGCCGACCCCGAGCAGTACGTCGGTCCGGAGCCGGAGGGCGCCGACCTGGCGGAGATGGGCTTCGGCTGGCGCAACACCTACGGCAGCGGCAAGGGCCGTGACGCGATCACCAGCGGCCTCGAGGTGACCTGGACCGACACCCCCACGCGGTGGTCCAACGGCTTCTTCGACCACCTCTTCGGCCACGAGTGGGAGCTCGAGAAGAGCCCCGCCGGTGCCTGGCAGTGGGTCGCCAAGGACGCCGAGGCGACGGTTCCCGGCCCTGAGCAGGGCGACCCGCCGCGCCGGCCCACCATGCTGACGACCGACCTCTCGCTGCGCATGGACCCGACGTACGAGCAGATCTCCCGGCGGTTCCACGAGAACCCCGCCGAGTTCGCCGACGCCTTCGCCCGTGCGTGGTTCAAGCTGACCCACCGCGACATGGGGCCCATCCAGCGCTACCTCGGGCCCGAGGTGCCGCAGGAGGAGCTGCTGTGGCAGGACCGCGTGCCGGCGCTGGACCACGCGCTGGTCGGTGAGGCCGAGGTCGCCGCGCTCAAGGAGACGATCCTCGGGTCCGGGCTCACGGTCGCTCAGCTCGTCTCCGCCGCCTGGGGCGCGGCATCGTCCTTCCGGGGCAGCGACAAGCGCGGCGGCGCCAACGGCGGCCGGATCCGGCTCGAGCCGCAGTCGGGCTGGGAGGCCAACGACCCCGACCAGCTCGCGACGGTGGTCCGCACCCTCGAGGGCATCCGGTCGGAGTTCAACGAGGGGCAGTCGGGAGGCGTCCGGGTCTCGTTCGCCGACCTCGTCGTCCTGGGGGGCTGCGCCGCGGTCGAGAAAGCGGCCCGCGAGGCCGGTCACGACGTGACGGTGCCGTTCACGCCCGGACGTACGGACGCGTCCCAGGAGCAGACCGACGTCGAGTCGTTCTCCTCCCTGGAGCCGACCGCCGACGGGTTCCGCAACTTCCTCGGCAAGGGCCACCGGCTCCCGGCGGAGTACCTCCTCGTCGACCGGGCCAACCTGCTGACGCTCAGCGCACCCGAGATGACCGTCCTCGTGGGCGGCCTGCGCGTGCTCGGCGCCAACCAGGGCGGCTCCACCCACGGCGTGCTGACGGAGAGGGTGGGGTCGCTGACCAACGACTTCTTCCGCAACCTGCTCGACATCGGGACCACCTGGCACGCCACCTCGGAGGCCCGGGACGTCTTCGAGGGCCGCGACGCCGCCACCGGCGACGTCCGGTGGACCGGGACCCGCAACGACCTGGTGTTCGGCTCGAACTCGGAGCTACGGGCGGTCGCGGAGGTCTACGCGAGCGACGACGCCGGCGACAAGTTCGTCGCCGACTTCGTCCGGGCGTGGTCGAAGGTCATGGACCTCGACCGCTTCGACCTGGTCTGACGCCGACCGCACGGGCGGCTGCACTCCTCCGGGGGTGCGGCCGCCCGTTCGCGTCCGCGGTCACCGGGTGGGCTCCGGGTCGTGGCGGGCGGCGACCACGAGCCCGGCGTGCCACCCGGGTGCCCGTCCCCCGGTCGGGGGCGCGATCCCCTGCACGTCGTGCCCGCTGCGGGCCAGCAGCCAGGCGACCACGGAGTTGGAGCTCCACATCTCGCCTGCCCGTTGCTCGTCGCGACCCCAGGTGGCCCGGGGGACGTCGGGCACCAGGTCGAGCAGGTGGGCGGCGCGGGTCCTGTCGGTGCCCAGGTGACGGGGACCGCCCACCGCCTCGGCCACGTCGGGGATCACCCCGTCGCGCCAGCAGCGCACCTCGTAGCGGAACAGGCGGCTACGTCCGAGCCACCGACTGCCCACGGGGCCCTCGCAGGCGACGCCGCGGTCCGGATCCGTCGTGCCCCAGACGGGACCCTGCTCGATGGCGTGCCGGTGCCCCTCGAGCCGCACCTCCAGGGCCGCGTGGAACAGGGGTTGCCGACGGCGGTGGTGGACTGCGGCGTCGACCGCCTCGAAGGCCAGCCCGTTGAGGCGTACGACATGACCGCCCGCTCCCAGCGGCAGCCAGAAGAGGAGGACCGAGGGCTCGGTGGCCGTTGCTATCCACCGAGCGTAGGACGTGCCGATGGTGCGGCCCCCCACCCGAAGCGGGTGAGGTCGCGGGCGGTGCGGACCGCCACGATGGGGACACCATGGCGCACGAGAGGTCGGCCGCGACGGCCACGTCGGCGGGCCTCGTGCTGCTGACGCTGGCCTCGGGACAGTTCCTGATGACGCTGGACAGCTCGGTCATGAACGTGTCCATCGCCCAGGTGGCCGAGGACGTCGGGACCACGGTCACCGGCGTGCAGACCGCGATCACGCTCTACACCCTCGTCATGGCGACCCTGATGATCACCGGCGGCAAGATCGGCACCCTCATCGGGCGGCGCAAGGCGTTCTCGATCGGGTGCGTGATCTATGCGTCCGGTTCGCTGACGACCGCGCTCGCGCCGAGCCTGACGGTCCTCATCATCGGCTGGTCGTTCCTCGAGGGCATCGGCGCGGCGCTCATCATGCCGGCCATCGTCGCCCTCGTGGCGGCGAACTTCCCGGCGGAGGAGCGGCCCAAGGCGTACGGCCTGGTGGCGTCGGCCGGCGCGATCGCGGTGGCCGCCGGTCCGCTGATCGGCGGCGCCGTGACGACCTTCTGGACCTGGCGCCTGGTCTTCGTGGGCGAGGTCGTCCTCGTCGGTGCGATCCTGCTGCTGGCCCGCAAGGTCCGTGACGTCGAGCCCGAGGAGTCCTTCGGCATCGACTACGTCGGGGTGGTGCTCTCGGCCCTGGGCCTCGGTCTCGTGGTCTACGGCGTGCTGCGGTCGGGGGAGTGGGGCTGGGTCCGCCCGAAGGAGGGCGGGCCGGACATCCTCGGGGTCTCCCCGACGCTGGCGCTGGTGGTCGCCGGCCTCGTCGTCCTCCGGTTGTTCCTGCGCTGGGAGGACCACGTGACCGCACAGGGCCGCGAGCCCCTCGTCGCGACCCGGATGTTCGCCAACCCGCGGCTGACCGGGGGACTGGTGATGTTCTTCTTCCAGTTCCTCATCCAGGCCGGGCTCTTCTTCACGGTGCCGCTCTTCCTGTCGGTGGCACTGGGGCTCACCGCCCTCGAGACCGGCGTACGGCTGCTGCCGCTGTCGGTCACCCTGCTGATCGCCGCCGTCGGCATCCCGAAGCTGTGGCCGGAGGCCTCCCCGCGTCGGGTGGTCGCGCTCGGGCTCGCCGCGCTCCTCGCCGGCATCGTCAGCCTGATCGCCGCCCTCGAGGTCGGTGTCGGCCCCGAGGCGGTGACCGTCCCGCTGCTGCTGGCCGGTCTCGGCGTCGGTGCCCTCGCCTCGCAGCTCGGCGCGGTCACCGTCTCCTCGGTCCCGGACGAGGAGACCGGCGAGGTCGGCGGCCTGCAGAACACGAGCACCAACCTCGGCGCGTCGCTGGGCACCGCCCTGGCCGGGTCGGTGCTCATCGCCGCCCTGACGAGCAGCTTCCTCCAAGGGGTGCAGGACAACCCCGACGTGCCCGACCAGGTGGTCGCCCAGGCCGAGACCGAGCTGGCCTCCGGGGTGCCCTTCGTGTCCAACGCCGACCTCCAGGAGGGTCTGGACGCGGCCGGTGTGAGCGACGCGGCCGCACAGGCGGTGATCGAGACCAACGAGTCCGCCCGCATCGCCGGGCTCCGACTCAGCCTGGCAGTGCTCGCCGTGATGGCGGCCCTGGCCCTCTTCCTCACCCGTCTGCTGCCGACCCAACCCGCGGGACGGGCCTAGGCTGTGGCCGTGCACTCCTCGTCCCGTACGAGCACCGCTGCCCGACGCCTAGCGGCGGCCGACCCCGCGGGCATGATCTACGGCGCCATCGTCTCGGCCGCGGCGATGGCGACCGTCAGCCTGCACACCGACCAGGCGCAACGGGTCGCGATCGGGACCGGCGTGGTGCTGGCCATCTACTGGCTGGCCGACCTGTACGTCCACGCCCTGTCCGTGCGGTTCGACGGTGACAGCCGGGGCCTGGTCCGCCGGCTCGTCCACGCCGCGGGACACAAGGCCAGCGTGCTCAAGGGCGGCGTCCCGACCATCGCGGCCTACCTCGTGACCTACGTCCTCGTGCGCGACGTCTCGGTGGCCGCCTACACCGCGCTCGGCGTCACCATCGTGCTGCTGATCATCGCCGGCTACCTCGGCGCCCGGCAGGCCGGGAGCCCGGAGCGGGCGGCCGTCGTCGAGGGCTTCGGCGCGGGGTTGCTCGGGGTGCTCGTCGTGGTGGCCAAGTCGCTGCTGCACTGACCGCCGCCACCAGGCAGGGACTCGCCCGGCTCACCTGATGGAGGTGATTCCCGGCGGGCCGGGGAACCCGGATACTGGCCCGCATGACGACCCCTACCCCGGGCGGTGGCGGATGGACGGCCTGACGCTGGCTGCGCTCCTGGGCGCGCTGGCCGTCGCCCTCAGCATCGCGATCAAGGTCGTGGCGCTCGGGGTGATCCCGGCGAACCGCAAGCCGTCGACCGGCATGGCCTGGCTGTTGCTCGTGCTGCTCAACACGGCTGCCGGGCTGATCGGGTTCGCGCTGTTCGGCTCACCCCGACTCGATCGCCACCGTCAGGCCCGCCAGGACCAGGCCAAGGCGAGGATCCGCGAGCGGACCGACCACGTGCCCGACCACGAGCTCGACCCGACGCTCCCGCCGTACGTCGGCTCCGTGGTCGCCCTCAACCGGACGCTCGGCTCGATGCCCCTCGTCGGTGGCAACACCGTCGAGCTGCTCCCGGACTACCGGGGCTCGATCGCGGCGATGACCAAGGCCGTCCACGGCGCGGAGACCTTCGTCGACGTCGAGTTCTACATCACCGCTTGGGACGACACGACCGACCCGCTCTTCGCGGCGCTCGCGGACGCGGCGGAGCGCGGGGTCCGGGTGCGGATGCTCTTCGACCACCTCGGCTCGCGGGGCATCCCCGGCTTCCAGGAGATGCTCAAGCGCCTGGACGGCACCAGGATCGAGTGGCGCGCGATGCTCCCGATCAAGCCGCTGAAGGGCGTCATCCGCAGACCGGACCTCCGCAACCACCGCAAGCTGCTGGTCGTCGACGGCCGGATCGGCTTCACCGGCTCGCAGAACCTCACGGAGCCGGGCTACAACAAACCGAAGAACCACGCGGCCGGCCGGGAGTGGGTCGAGCTCATGGCGCGGCTCCAGGGGCCCGTCGTGGCCACGCTGGAGGCCGTCTTCGCCCAGGACTGGTACACCGAGACGGGGGAGACGACGGCGGTCGCGATCGTGCCCGCGCCGGTGGGGGAGTCGAGGTCGGGCGCCATGCACGACGTCACCTGCCAGCTGGTGCCGAGCGGCCCGGGCTACGTCGCCGAGAACAACCTGCGGCTCTTCACCACCCTGATCTACTCCGCGCAGCGACGGATCTCGCTCACCAGCCCCTACTTCGTCCCCGACGAGTCCCTCCTCTACGCCGTGACGACCGCCGCCCAGCGGGGGATCGAGGTCGAGCTGTTCGTCAGTGAGGAGTCCGACCAGTTCATGGTCGGTCACGCCCAGGCGTCGTACTACCGGGCGCTGCTGGAGAGCGGGGTCCGGATCCGGCTCTACCCGTCCCCGTGGATCCTGCACAGCAAGCACTTCACGATCGACGACGACGTCGCCGTCCTCGGCTCGAGCAACATGGACATGCGCTCGTTCGCCCTCAACTACGAGATCAGCCTGATGATGCTCGGCCGGGACGTGGTCACCGCCATGCGTGAGGTCGAGGACACCTACCGCAGGCTCTCCCGCGAGCTCACGCTCGAGGAGTGGTCCCAGCGCCCGGGCCGCACGCGGTACGTCGACACGGTGATGCGACTGACAGCGGGACTCCAATGACGGCGAAGGAGACGCGCCGGCGGCGGCTGCGGCTGCTGGCGATCCCGCTGGCCGTCCTCGTCCTCTACTTCGTGCTGCCGGTGGATCCCGACGAGGCACCCCTGGGCGTGCTCACAGGACTGATGGTCAGCGGGGGAGCGCTCGCCGCCGTCGTCCGGGTGATCGCGCTGGAGGCGAGGGGGTCGGAGCGGCGCCTCAGCGGGTGGCACCTCGTGGTGGTCCTCGAGATCGCGCTGGTGGCGTTCTCCTTCGCGTACTTCCTCATCGAGACCCGGGACCCGGACCAGTTCTCCGGACTCGCCACGCGGCTCGACGCCCTCTACTTCGCCACGGCGACGGTGGCGACGGTCGGGTACGGCGACGTCCACGCCACCGGACAGGTCGCGCGTGGCTTCGTGACCCTGAACATGGTCTTCAACCTCGTGTTCATCGCCGCGGTGGTGAACCTGGCCAAGGAGCGGCTCAGCGAGCGCAGGCACCACGCCCAAGGAGGAGGCGGCGGCACCCCGCAGGATCAGGCCGGGCCGTAACCGGAGCGGTCGTCGCGACGGGTGGGCTGGGCGCGCGGGTCGTCGGCGGGGACGCGGTCCGCGCGCTTGCTGCGCGCCTGGAGGGCGAAGGCCGCCAGGAGGCCGACGACGACGAGCGAGACGATGACGAGCTCCAGCATGGCGATTCCCCGATCCGAGTAGGTAGGGGGACTCTCGCACATCCGGGGCGCCGAGCCACGGAAGCGCCGATGGTCGGGGAGCCACGGCTCCGGCGAGGCGCATCGGCGTCTCCGCGGCCCCCCGTGCCGAAGAGTGTGCGCCGGTCGCGGCGGGCCGCGCCTCACCCCGAGGGGTGATGCCTTGCCCCGGCCGGTCAGCCGCTGCGCATGAACCCGAGCGACTCGGCGGGGGTGAACCGGGGGAACACGGCCGCCGGGCTCACCGCGAAGCGCGCCGACACGATGTCCCAGAGGACCGCCCGGTAGTCGGTGGTCACCGTGAGGTCCGAGTCGACCTCGGCGGTCAGGTCGGGCCACGAGCCGTAGAACTGCCCGCCCCGGACGCCGGCGCCGAGGACGAACATCACGTTCCCGTAGCCGTGGTCGAGGCCCATGTTGGCGTTCTCCTTGACACGGCGCCCGAACTCGCTCAGGACGACGACCGTCACCTTCTCCCGGAGCGCCCCCAGGTCGGTCAGGAACGCGTCGACGTTGGTGGCCAGGTTCCCTGCCTGGCGCAGCATCTGGCCCCACGAGAGCGTGCCGATGTCGGTGTGGTGGTCCCAGTCGCCGTGGTCGACGGTCAGCACCTGGACCCCGACGTCCCCCTTGACCACCCGGGCGGCCGCCTGCAGCGCCTTGCCGAGGTCCCCGTCGTAGCGCGCCCCGTTGGCGGGGTTGGGGGAGGTGCGGCGTACCGGGGCGAAGTCGGCGTCGGCCCGGAACACCGACCGCATGGTGCCGGCGAGCGGGTGCCCGTTGCGGTCCCACAGCGTGTGGAGTGACCGCATCCGCTGGGGCGCGAAGCTCTCGTGGTCCGCACCGGGCACCCGGACGTCGTCGACGGAGTCCCCGGTGAGGTACGGCGCGGGGCCGACCAGCGAGCCCGGGGGCGTGCCGCTGCCGACGCCGAACGCCTGCAGGGGGGAGTCGATCGCGTCGGCACCCACGAGGCGGTTCAGCCAGCCCACCCGGGCCGACGAGCCGGGATCGGCGTCCTCGACCTCCTCCATCGCCGAGAAGTGCGACCGGTTGGGCGACGGGAGACCGGTCGCGTGGATGGCGGCCATGGCGCCGCTGATCCACCACGGCAGCAGGGGTGCCAGGGCCGGGTGCAACCCGAAGAAGCCGTCCTTGGCGAGCAGCTTCTCGGAGTCCACGGCGATCCGCGGCCTTGCCTGGTAGTAGACGGGGTCACCGTGCGGCACGACCAGGGACATGCCGTCCGCGGCGCCTCGGAGTGAGACGACCACGAGCACCGCGTCGGCCGACGCCGCGTGCGCGGCAGAGGCCGTGAGGACGGCGGAGCCGAAGGCCGTCGTCGTGCCGACCAGGGCCGCGGCCCCGGCGAAGAGACCACGTCGCGACACGGCGGCGAACTCGGGGCAGCAGGCATCAGGCGTCATCGCGGTCACCGGGTGTAGTGGTCGGGGGAGTCGAGGATGGTCACGATCAGCCGGTTCATCTTCCAGGCGACCACGGGGTGGCTCCTGGTGATCCGGGTCCGCGGGGTCACCTCCACCGCCTCGCAGCAGGCCTGCAGCAACGTGGCGGTCGACCGCCGGTGGAGCAGCACCTGCGACAGGTGGTCGACCAGCAGGTCGAAGCGCATCGGGAACCGGGGGACCCAGGCGGCCGGCTTGCGGTGGCGGGCGTCCTGGACCGGCCACCACCCGCTGCCCACGCTCAGGTGCAGGTGCATCGAGTTCAGCAACCTGGAGGGGGAGGACCAGGCGGCCGAGGAGATCGGCTGGCCGTCGGGTCGGGGCCACGACATCGGCAGCGTGCCGAGCCGGCCCATCTGCCACAGCACGGCGTGGGCCGCGCTCTGCTCGGTGCGCGGCGCGCGGATGGAGACCCCGAGCACGCGGTAGGTCGCCACCACGTCCTCCCCGGGGTCACGGACCTTCTGGCCGACCGAGGCGCGGAACTCCGCCGACGCGACGAGCGCGCGCAGCACTGGCGCGATGGCGGTGCCGTGGTCGAGGTACGTCGCCGCGAGCCGGTCCACCAGCGCCTGCGGCGGGTCGTCGGAGACGAACTTCACCGCGAGCCTCCGGGCGATCCTGGCCGCCGTGGCCGGGTGGTGGGCCAGGTAGCGGAGCAGCTCCGTGGTGACCGCCCGTCCGTCCGACGCGGCGTTGGCGTGCGAGAAGTCCAGCACCCTGACCGGACCGGTCCAGTGGTCGGCCTTGGAGTAGTGGGGTTCCCAGGTGCTGCGCTCGACCATCCAGCCGGTGAGGATCCGTGCGACGTTCTTGACGTCGTCCTCGGTGTGGTTCCCGCGGCCGACGGTGTGCAGCTCCAGCAGCTCTCGAGCCAGGTTCTCGTTCGGGTGGGCCTTGGTCGACACCGCCTGGTCGAGGAAGAGCAGCATCGACGGCTCGACGGTGGTCGCCTGGAGCATCTCGTCGAAGCGGCCGAGCGCGTGCCGGCGGATCGTGTCGCCGTACCGCTTGCGGTAGACGAACTGGTTGTCGCCCACGGCCGGGACGTGCAGGAGGTGCTCCCAGAACTCGGTCATCACCTCGTGGACCTGGCGGTTCGTCCGCATCCGCCGCAGCAGCAGCCAGCGCTGGTAGTGACCCATGAGGACCCAGCCCGGCTCCACGCCGGAGATCTGTCGCCGCCACGACTCGAGGCCCTCGAACGCGAGCCCCGGCCACCACGCCAGCACCGCATCGGCCGACCGGTCCGCGATCCTCCCGGGGGAGAGCTGCCACTCGAACCACTTCGCGGGGCCACCGTGCTGCTGCACCTGACGCGCCAGCGCCGGGGTGATCCCGTAGGAGAACCGCCCGACGAGGTGGCGCCCGGAGGCGGAGAGCAGCGGGTTGCCGCGGTAGCGGGCGGGCCGGTAAGTGGCAGCGGCGGCAGGTACTGCCGACGCCACGGCCGCTGCAGAGCCGAGGACGCCGGCAGTACCGATCACGGAACGCCGTGACGGCTCGAAGGTCGTGGGGGGCGCGACCGTCATCTGTGTCTCCCTGATCAGGCCACGACCCGGGGGGTTGTCGCGACCTGAGCCACGGTAGTGAGCCACCCGGACGGGCGCGGCGTTTCCGGGAAGGATGGCCCACCCGGGCCATGGAAATGACCCGGGTGGGTGGCGCGGCTAGAGTGGGGCCTTCCCGACCCCGAACCCGAAGGACCAGACGCATCCCCATGGACGGCTCTCAAAGTCGCCTTTCATCCGGAACGCCTGACATCGCACTCCTGACCGGGGGGTGTGTCCTGTGACCGAGTGGTTGCTGCTCGCAGCGTCGCTGCTCCTGGTGCTCGCGTGCGGCATGTTCGTCGCCGCCGAGTTCGCGTTCGTCACCGTCGACCGCAACCAGGTCGACCAGGAGGCCGCGTCGGGTGACAGCGCGGCTGCCGGCGTGCAGTCGGCGCTCAAGTCCCTCTCGACCCAGCTCTCTGGTGCCCAGGTCGGCATCACCGTCACGAACCTCGCGATCGGCTTCCTCGCCGAGCCGGCCATCGCCGAGCTCGTGGACGGCCCGCTCGAGGCGATCGGCCTGCCGGAGGGTGGCGTACGGCCGGTGTCGATCGGCCTGGCCCTCGCCCTGAGCACGGTGCTCACGATGCTCTTCGGCGAGCTGGTCCCCAAGAACTTCGCGATCGCGCGGCCGATGTCCACCGCGCGCGCCACCCAGGGGTTCATGCGCGGCTTCACGGCCCTCAACCGGGTGCCGATCCGGCTGCTCAACGGCTCCGCCAACGCCCTCGTACGCCGGCTCGGGGTCGAGCCCCAGGAGGAGCTGCGCTCCGCGCGCAGCTCCACCGAGCTGGCCTCGCTGATCCAGCGCTCGGCCGACCAGGGCACCCTCGACCACGAGACCGCCGAGCTGATGGAGCGGTCCGTGGAGTTCGGCACCCGCACCGCCGGTGAGATCATGACCCCCCGGGTCAGGACCACCACCGTCGAGGCCGGCGACCGCGCGTCTGCGGTGATCGAGCTGGCCCGGCAGAGCGGGCACTCCCGGTTCCCCGTCCTCGACGCCGAGGACACCGTGGTCGGGACCGTCCACGTCAAGCACGCGGTCGCGCTGCCCGTGCCCGAGCGGGCGACGACCCGCATCAAGCACATCATGGCCAAGCCGATCGTCGTCCCCGACTCGATGCGCCTCGACCCGCTGCTGGCCCTGCTGCGCGAGGACGGCTTCCAGATGGCGGTGGTCCTCGACGAGTACGGCGGCCACGCCGGCATCGTCACGCTCGAGGACGTGATCGAGGAGATCGTCGGCGACATCTCCGACGAGCACGACCGCCTCGGCGCGCGCGCCCGCCAGCGCCGTGACGGGAGCTGGCTGCTGTCCGGGCTGCTGCGACCCGACGAGGTCGAGGACCTCACCGGCATCGAGCTGCCCGAGGGCGAGGACTACGACACCATCGCCGGACTGGTGCTGCAGGCGCTCGGCCGGATCCCCGAGTCCGGCGACGTCGCCGAGGTCGAGGTGCCTGACCGCTCCGACTCCGAGGACCTCCGCAAGCAGCTCGCGACGCTGAGCGTGGTCCACATGGACGGCCTGCGGGTCGACCGCGTCGCGCTCCGGCTGCTCGACGGGCGTGAGGAGGAGCAGGCGTGAGCGACACCACCGCGATCCTGCTCGCCGTCTTCCTGCTGCTGGCGAACGCCTTCTTCGTGGGTGCCGAGTTCGCCCTGATCTCCGCGCGGCGCAGCCAGATCGAGCCCCGTGCCCAGGAGGGCTCGCGGATGGCGAAGAGCACCCTGCGGGCGATGGAGAACGTCTCGCTCGTGATGGCCGGCGCCCAGCTGGGGATCACCATCTGCTCCCTGGGCCTCGGTGCCGTCGGCGAGCCCGCCGTGGCCCACCTGCTCGAGCCCGCGCTCCACTGGGCCGGCGTACCCGACGCGTTCCTCCACCCCATCGCCTTCGCGATCGCGCTGACGATCGTGGTCTACCTCCACGTCGTCCTCGGGGAGATGGTCCCCAAGAACATCGCCATCGCCGGACCGGAGCAGGCCGCGCTGATCCTCGGCCCCCCGATGATGGGCATCGTCACCCTGCTCAGCCCGGTGATCCGTGGTCTCAACGCGATCGCCAACGCCACCCTGCGCCTGATGCGGGTGGAGCCGAAGGACGAGATCAGCTCCGCCTACACCCGCGAGGAGGTCGCCGCCCTCGTCGAGGAGTCGCGGGGCGAGGGCCTGCTGCGCGACGACGAGTACGACCGCCTGGCCGGGGCGCTCGGCTTCACCGAGAAGACCGTCGCCGGGGTGCTGATGCCGACGGCCGAGCTGGCGACCCTGCGTCGCGGGTCGACGGTGGCGGAGGTCGAGGCGCTGTGCGCGGCCACCGGCTACAGCCGCTTCCCGGTGCGGGCCGAGGCAGGCGACCTGCTCGGCTACCTCCACATCAAGGACGTGCTCGAGACCGACGAGTCGCTGCGGCAGCGGGTGGTCGACGACAAGTGGATCCGGCCCTTCGCACCGGTGCGGCTCAGCGACCCGCTCCACGACGCCCTCGAGCGACTGCAGCACCGTGGCGCCCACATGGCCAACGTCGTGGGGGAGGACGGGGAGGTGCTCGGCATCGCCACGCTCGAGGACGTGATCGAGGAGCTCGTGGGCGAGATCCGCGACGCGGCCCACCACGACGAGCCCGCCTGACCCACCTGTCCACGACCGCCGGATAGGGTGGCCGCGGCATGGCTCCCGGCATGGAATTGCAGGCATCGACGTTGGCGGACGACCTGACACGCAGCGACCGCGTGTGGACCCTGCCCAACGTCCTCAGCATGGCCCGGCTCGCGGGCGTGCCCGTCTTCCTGTGGCTGGTCCTGGGTCCCGAGGCCGACGGGTGGGCGCTCGCCCTCCTCATGGTGTCGGGGTTCACCGACTACCTCGACGGCTGGCTGGCCCGGAGGTGGGGGCAGACCACCCGGCTGGGCCAGGTGCTCGACCCCGTGGCCGACCGGCTCTACATCCTCGCCGTGGTCATCGGCCTCGGCCTGCGGGAGGTGGTCCCGTGGTGGGTGGTGCTGATCCTGCCGCTGCGCGACGCCTTGCTGTGGGGCCTCGTCCCGTTCCTCCGGACGCGCGGCTACAGCGCGCTGCCGGTCCACTTCCTGGGCAAGGCGGCGACGTTCAACCTCCTCTACGCCTTCCCGTTGCTGCTGCTCGGCGACGGCGAGGGAGTGCTGGCGACCCTGGCCGACGTGTTCGGCTGGGCGTTCGCGGTGTGGGGGATCGGGCTCTACTGGTGGGCCGGGATCCTCTACGCCTGGCAGGTCCACCGCCTGCTCCAGACGACCCCACGCAGGGCGGTCACCGATGGCTGATCCTGCCCGCGACCTCCCGCCCCACGTCACGACGCCGCTGCTCTCGCTCGTGACCCAGCAGGCGCTGGAGGAGGACTACCGACAGGTCGCCGAACGCAAGGGGAGCAGCGGCATCCCGCCCGACCCGCCCAAGGTGCGCGCGATCGCGGTCGCCGTGATCGCGGCGTTCGGCATCCTCGTGAGCGTCGCCGCCGTGCAGAACTCCCGCAACGAGGCCGTGGAGGACGCCGGGCGGGCCACGCTCATCGCCCGCATCGGGGAGGAGCGGGCGCTGCTGCGCTCGCAACAGGACCGGGTCGCCGACCTGACCCGCGAGAACCAGCAGCTCGCCGACGACGTCGACGCTCGGACCGCCTCGCGGCAGCAGGCCGAGACCCAGCTGACGCGGCTGCAGGCGAGCGCGGGCTTCGCCCCCGTCACCGGCGAGGGCGTGCGGATCGTGGTCGACGGCAACCCCAACGGCGACGAGCGGCAGCAGGTGACCGACGCCGACCTGGCGATCCTGGTCGACGGGCTCTTCGCGGCGGGGGCGGAGGCGATCGCGATCAACGACCAGCGGCTCAACAACCTCGGCTCGATCCGCAACACCGGCCCGGCCGTCCACGTCAACACCCGGCCGCTGAGCCCGCCGTACACCGTGCGGGCGATCGGCGACACCCAGACCCTGCAGGCCGAGCTGCTGAACACCACCCACGGCGCGGAGTTCTTCTCGCTCGCCGATCAGCTGGGTTTCGTCTACAGCATGCAGAATGTGGAGCAGCTGACGCTGCCGGCAGCCCGCCAGCGGCCGTTGCGGCAGGTCAGCCGCGCCGGTGAGGAAGCCGCACCCGGAATCGAGGAGGGACCACAGTGATCGCCGTCCTGGGGCTGCTCGTCGGCATCCTGCTGGGGTTGTTCTTCCAGCCCGACGTCCCGCTCGGTCTCGAGCCGTACCTCCCGATCGCCGTCGTCGCCGCGCTCGACGCCGTCTTCGGTGGCCTGCGCGCCTACCTCGACGGGATCTTCGACGACAAGGTCTTCGTCGTCTCCTTCCTGAGCAACGTCGTGATCGCCGCCGCGATCGTCTACCTCGGTGACCAGCTCGGTGTCGGCGGCCAGCTCTCCACCGGCGTCATCGTGGTGCTCGGGATCCGGATCTTCTCCAACGTCGCCGCTATCCGACGACACCTCTTCCACGCCTGAGCCATGACCGACCAGACGCCGCCCCCCGCCCCGGACCAGCGACCCGACCAGACCGGTCGCCGTCGGCTGCTCGAGGCCCTGCGCAAGCCGTCGCGGAGGCAGACCGTGGTCGGCCTGCTGCTGGCCGCCGTCGGCTTCGCGGCGGTGACCCAGGTGACGTCGTACGGCGTCGACGACACCTACGCCGGCTACCGGGAGCAGGCGTTGATCGACGTCCTCAACGGACTCGCCGGCACCACCCGCCGCGCCGAGGCCGAGGTCGCCCGGCTCGAGGCGACCCGTGAGGAGCTCCGCGACGACTCCAGCTCCGAGCAGGCAGCGCTGGAGCAGGCGCGCCGCGAGGCGGAGACGTTGCAGATCCTGGCCGGCGTGGTCCCGGTGACGGGGCCGGGCATCCGGGTCACCATCACCGAGGAGACCGGCCAGGTCGACATCGACTCGATGCTCGACACGGTCCAGGAGATGCGGACTGCCTTCGCCGAGGCGATGCAGTTCAACGGGCAGGTACGGGTGGTCGCACGGACCTCCTTCGAGGACGGCGTGGGCGGGATGTACGTCGACGGCACGTTCCTCGAACCGCCGTACGTCCTCGACGTGATCGGCGACCCGACGACCCTGCACGGGGGGCTCACGTTCCCGGACGGTCCGATCGACCAGCTCGAGGCCGACGGCGCCACGGTCGAGGTCGAGGAGCTCGACTCGCTGGACATCGAGTCGACGGTCGACCCGGAGCGGCTCGAGTTCGCCCAGCCCGACACCCGGTAGGCCGTCGCGGTAGCCTGCGGCCGTCACGTTCCCGCCACCGAGGAGACACCGTGTACCCCGACGACCTGAAGTACACCGCCGAGCACGAGTGGGTCCGCAGCCCCGGCCAGTCCGAGGGATCGGTGCGGGTCGGTATCACCCACTACGCGCAGGACGCGCTGGGCGACATCGTCTACGTGTCGCTGCCCGAGGTGGGCGAGACCCTGGTCGAGGGTTCTGCCTGCGGTGAGCTCGAGTCGACCAAGTCGGTCAGCGACATCTACGCCCCGCTGGCCGGTGAGGTGGTGGCCCGCAACGACGGCCTCGACGCCACTCCCGAGCTGGTCAACAGCGACCCGTACGGCGAGGGCTGGCTCTTCGAGGTGCTGCCGGCCGACGCCGGTGCCGTCGACGCGCTCCTCGACGCAGCCGCCTACCAGGCGACGCTGGAATCCTGACCCGTACGCCGTTGCCCCGGCTTGCCGGGCTGATAGGTTCGGGACAACCGTCAACCTCAACCCTTCGGTGAGGGTTCAGGCCCCGAGACGTGCCAGACCGTGGGAGGACCAGTCGATGCCGTTCTGCACCGCGTGCGGCCGGGAGAACCCGGACGACGCCCGATTCTGCTCGCAGTGCGGGACCAAGATGGTCGCCGCGGAGCCGAGTGGTGAGTCCACCGCCACCATCAACATCGGCACCGGCCGCGACAAGACCGACACCTCCGACCGCGCCCTGAGCCCGGTCGACGCGGCGGCCGTCGATGCGCTCCCGCCCGGCCACGCCCTGCTGGTCGTCCAGCGCGGTCCGGGAGCCGGCAGCCGGTTCCTGCTCGACGCCGACCAGGTCAACGCGGGCCGTCACCCCGACAGCCACATCTTCCTCGACGACGTGACGGTCTCGCGACGTCACGCCGAGTTCCACCGCGACGGCGAGAGCTTCACGGTCGCCGACACCGGCAGCCTCAACGGCACCTACGTCAATCGCGACCGCATCGACCGGGTCCAGCTCAACGACGGCGACGAGGTCCAGATCGGCAAGTACCGCCTGGTGTTCTTCTCGGGGCACACGGGCAGCTGATGGCGGAGCCGGCAGCGTCCGCCTCGCGGTCGCGCATGAACATCGGCCAGGTCCTCGACCGGCTGCGCCCCGAGTTCCCGGGGGTCACGATCCCCAAGATCCGGTTCCTCGAGGACAAGGGGCTGGTCAAGCCCGAGCGGACCCCCGCCGGCTACCGGAAGTTCACGACCGCCGACGTCGAGCGGCTGCGCTACATCCTCACGATGCAGCGCGACCACTACCTCCCGCTGCGGGTGATCGGCGAGCACCTCGACGCCATCGACCGGGGCCTCGAGCCGCCGCCGATCGACTCGGTCGTCCCCACGGTCCCCAAGGTGGCACTGGCGGCCGACGGCCTGCCGAGCCCGGAGTCGTTCACCCGCACCGACCACCTGCGGCTCTCCCGCAAGGAGCTGCTCAAGATCGCCGAGGTCGGCGAGGACCTGCTCGAGGAGCTCGAGCAGTTCGGGTTGATCCGGCCCCGGACCGGGACCCGTCACTACGACACCGACGCGCTGGTCATCGCCCAGACCGCCCGCGAGCTCGCCGACTTCGGCTTCGAGCCCCGCCACCTGCGCGCCTTCAAGACCGCCGCCGACCGTGAGGTGGGCCTGGTCGAGCAGGTCGTGGCGCCCCAGAAGCGGGGTCGCGACACCGCTGCCGCGGCCCGGGCCGAGGAGACGGTCAGCGAGATCGCGGCCCTCTCCGTACGCCTGCACGCGACGCTGGTGAAGACGGGGCTGCGCTCTTCCTGAGCGGTCGTCGCGTCCCTGCAGGTCTCCCCGGCGGGCCGGGGAAACCTGTGCTCCCCAGCCGGTGCAACGCGTGGGAGGTGCAGGATCCGGCTGGGCCGGGTGACGGGTGAGGTGACGCCCGGGGCGGGCGGGCGGCCGGGGGCCTCACGTCCCGGGAGTAGGGTGCTGGTGTGCGCGAAGTCGATGTCATGGGCGTCCGCGTGGAGATGCCCTCCAACCAGCCCATCGTCCTGCTGCGCGAGGTCGCGGGAGAGCGCTACCTCCCGATCTGGATCGGGGCGGTGGAAGCGACCGCGATCGCCTTCGCCCAGCAGGGCGTCGTCCCGCCCCGCCCGCTGACCCACGACCTGATGAAGGACGTGCTCGCCGCGACCGGGACCGAGCTCGACGAGGTGCGGATCACCGAGGTCCGCGACGGTGTCTTCTTCGCCACGCTGGTGTTCACGTCCGGCGCCGAGGTCAGCGCCCGACCGTCCGACTCCATCGCGCTCGCGCTGCGCACCGGCACCCGCATCGTGTGCAGCGAGGAGGTCCTCGACGAGGCGGGCTTGGCGGTGCCGGCCGAGCAGGAGGACGAGGTCGAGCGGTTCCGGGAGTTCCTCGACCAGGTGTCGCCGGACGACTTCGAGTCCCGCTGATCCGCCTCAACCATCACCCTCAAGTAGAGGTTGAGGGTTGCGACACGCCGCTGCTGTCGTTGACCACCCCGGAGTACGGGCTTACGGTGAACCGTCTTCGTTGTAACTCCACCGTTGTGGTCACCCGTGGCTCGCGGTCCGGCACTTCCCCCGGGAGTTACGCGCAACGGAGTAGCCCAGGAGGACCACGTGGCCGGTAAGGACTTCGAGCAGGATGCTGCTCGACAGATGTCGGACGACTCCGCGCTGGTCGCGGAGGCTGCCGAGGAGCAGGGCCTGCTCTTCACCGACGACGTCTCGCCGCTCCCCAGTGACACGGGCTACCGCGGCCCCACCGCGTGCAACGCTGCCGGCATCACCTACCGCCAGCTCGACTACTGGGCCCGTACCGGCCTGGTCGAGCCCACCGTGCGCGGTGCGAGCGGCTCGGGCACCCAGCGGCTCTACTCCTTCCGCGACATCCTGATCCTCAAGGTCATCAAGCGGCTCCTCGACGCCGGCATCTCGCTCCAGCAGATCCGCACCGCCGTGCAGCACCTGCGCGAGCGCGGCACCGACGACCTGACGCGCGTCACCCTCATGAGCGACGGCGTCTCGGTCTACGAGTGCACCTCCAACGACGAGGTCATCGACCTGCTCCAGGGCGGCCAGGGCGTCTTCGGCATCGCCATCGGCGGGGTCTGGCGCGAGATCGAGGGCACCCTCGCCGAGCTCCCCAGCGAGCGGACCGCCGCCGAGGCCGACGACGCGTCCACCGCGGGCGACGAGCTGGCAGCGCGACGCGCCTCCCGACGTACGGGCTGAGCCCGGGTCCGCCACGGCGGCGGTGATAGGTTGGCACCGCCGTCGATACCGCGCGGGAGAGTCTTCGGCCGGGTGCACAGCCCGGCGACGGAAGCGCCGAAGGGGCAAATCCTCCCCGGAACCTCTCAGGCGACAGGACCGTGTGGGGCAGGCAACTCTGGAGGGAGCGGTTCCCGACAGAGGGGGAGGCGCCCGATCGCACCCGATCCGAGGAGCCACCCGTGTCCGACCACCCCACCCTCCGCGCCCTCGACGAGGCCCAGCCCTTCCTGGACCGCCATCTCGGGCCGCGCCGTGACGAGGTCGACACCATGCTCGAGGCACTCGGCTTCGAGTCCCTCGACGCGCTGATGGAGGCGGCCGTCCCCGGCGGCATCCGGTCGACCGTCGAGCTGGACCTGCCGCCGGCGGCGTCCGAGACGATCGTGGCGAGCGAGCTGCGGGAGCGGGCAGGGGCCAACCGGCCGGCCGAGGCGATGATCGGGCTCGGCTACCACGCGACGATCACGCCGCCGGTGCTCCGGCGCAACGTCCTGGAGGACCCGGCCTGGTACACCGCCTACACGCCGTACCAGCCGGAGATCTCGCAGGGACGGCTCGAGGCGCTCCTCAACTTCCAGACGGTCGTCGGCGACCTCACGGGGCTGCCGACCGCCAACGCCTCGCTGCTGGACGAGGGCACCGCCGCGGCCGAGGCGATGACCCTCGTACGCCGTGCCAACCGCAAGGCCTCCGGGCCGTTCGTCGTCGACGCGGACGCGCTGCCGCAGACGATCGACGTCGTCCGGACCCGCGCGGCCGCGATGGGCATCGAGGTGGGCGTGGCCGACCTCGCCGACGGGCTCCCCGAGGGCGAGCTGTGCGGCGTGCTGGTCCAGTACCCCGGCGCCAGCGGACGGGTCCGCGACCCGCGGCCCGTGATCGACGCGGCCCACGAGCGAGGCGCGCTCGCGGTCGTGGCGGCGGACCTGCTCGCGCTCACCCTGCTGGAGTCACCGGGCGCGCTGGGCGCCGACGTGGCGGTCGGCTCCTCGCAGCGCTTCGGCGTGCCGCTCTTCTACGGCGGTCCGCACGCGGGCTTCATGTCGGTCGCCGCCGGGCTCGAGCGCCACCTGCCCGGCCGGCTGGTCGGTGTCTCCAAGGACGCGGAGGGCCGGCCCGCGTACCGCCTCGCGCTGCAGACGCGGGAGCAGCACATCCGCCGCGACAAGGCGACCTCCAACATCTGCACCGCCCAGGTGCTGCTGGCCGTGGTCGCCTCGATGTACGCCGTCCACCACGGCCCCGACGGACTGCGCACGATCGCGAACCGCACCCACCGCTACGCCGCGGTGCTCGCAGCGGCCCTCGGCCAGGGCGGCATCGAGCCCGAGGCCACCGACTTCTTCGACACCCTCACGGTCCGCGTGGCGGGCCGCGCCGAGGCCGTGGTCGCCGACGCCCGGGAGCGGGGGATCCACCTGCGGCTGGTCGACGCCGACCGGGTCGGGATCAGCACCTCCGAGTGCACGACCCGCGAGACGCTGACGGCGGTGCTCGCCGCGTTCGGCCTCACCGAGGTCGACCTCGACGACCTCGACCAGGCGACAGCGGACGCGATCCCCGACCCGCTGCGGCGGGAGACCGACTTCCTGACCCACGAGGTGTTCTCCACCCACCACAGCGAGACCGAGATGCTGCGCTACCTCCGGCGGCTCTCGGACCGCGACTACGCGCTCGACCGCGGCATGATCCCGCTCGGCTCGTGCACGATGAAGCTCAACGCGACGACCGAGATGGAGCCGGTCTCGCTGCCGGGCTTCGCCGACCTGCACCCCTTTGCCCCGGCCGAGGACGCCGAGGGCTACCGCCGTCTGGTCACCGAGCTCGAGGACTGGCTCGCGAGCGTGACCGGCTACGACAGGGTCTCGATCCAGCCCAACGCCGGCTCCCAGGGCGAGCTCGCGGGTCTGCTGGCCATCCGCGGCTACCACCGGGCGCGGGGCGACGAGCAGCGCGACGTGTGCCTGATCCCGTCGTCCGCCCACGGCACCAATGCCGCCTCCGCGGTGATGGCGGGCATGAAGGTGGTCGTGGTCAAGGCCGCCGAGGACGGTTCGGTCGACCTCGACGACCTGCGTGCGCAGTGCGAGACGCACCGCGACGACCTCGCGGCGATCATGGTCACCTACCCGTCGACCCACGGCGCGTACGAGGACGGCATCACCACGCTCTGCGAGGTCGTCCACGAGCACGGCGGCCAGGTCTACATCGACGGCGCCAACCTCAACGCCCTGCTCGGGCACGCTCGGCCGGGCGAGTTCGGCGGCGACGTGTCGCACCTCAACCTCCACAAGACCTTCTGCATCCCGCACGGCGGGGGTGGACCGGGCGTCGGCCCGGTGGCGGTGCGCCAGCACCTGGCGCCGTACCTGCCCTCCCACGACCTGCACCCCGAGCCTGCCAAGCGCGAGGGCATCGGCCCGATCAGCGCGGCTCCCTACGGCTCGGCAGGCGTGCTGCCGATCTCGTGGGCCTACGTCCGGCTGATGGGGGCGGAGGGGCTGGCCACCGCGACCTCGGTGGCGGTGCTCAACGCCAACTACGTGGCCCACCGGCTGGACGAGCACTTCCCCGTCCTCTACCGGGGGCACAACGGGCTGGTCGCCCACGAGTGCATCCTGGACCTGCGCCCGCTGACCAAGCAGACCGGTGTGACGGTGGACGACGTGGCCAAGCGGCTCATCGACTACGGCTTCCACGCCCCGACGATGTCCTTCCCGGTGGCCGGCACCCTGATGGTGGAGCCGACCGAGTCCGAGGACCTGGCCGAGATCGACCGGTTCGTCGACGCGATGATCGCGATCCGCGCCGAGATCGACCGGGTCGGCGCGGGGGAGTGGAGCGCCGAGGACTCACCGCTGCGGCACGCCCCCCACACGACCCGCGCCGTGGTCGGCGAGTGGGACCGGAACTACTCCCGCGAGCTCGGCGCCTTCCCGCAGGGCGTGGACCCCGACAAGTACTGGCCGCCGGTGGCCCGGGTCGACCAGGCGTACGGCGACCGCAACCTGGTCTGCGCCTGCCCGCCGCCCGAGGCGTTCGCGTAGGGCCCACGGATGAGGGAACGAAGGCAGGTCTGCCTCGACGTCGCGCAGGCCGAGGGGCGGCTGACGTCGCTCGTCGGTGCCGTGTTCGACCGTTACGGGCCGGTCTGGGCGGGGCGGGCAGGTGACTGCCCCGGGCTCGAGGGGCAGTACCGCATCGGGTCCATCACCAAGACCATGACGGCCGTGCTCGTCATGCAGGCGCGCGACGCCGGGCTGCTGCACCTCGACGACCGGGTGGGCCAGCACCTCGGCGCCCACGTCGGGTACGCCGAGGCGAGCCTGCGCGAGCTGCTCAGCCACACCTCGGGGATGCAGAGCGAGCCGGTCGGACCGTGGTGGGAGCGCTCACGCGGCAGTGACTTCGCGGCCCTGGCCGCGGCCAACGACGGCACCGGACGCGTCGCGCGGCCCGGGGAGATGTACCACTACTCCAACCTCGGGTTCGGCCTGCTCGGCGAGGTCCTGTGCCGCGTCACCGGCCGGCCGTGGCGCACGCTGGTCCACGACGTGCTGCTCACGCCGCTGGGCATGACCCAGACGTCCTACCTCCCGAGGCCGCACGCGCAGCCCGGGTGGAGCGTCGACCACTTCACCGGCGTCCGCACGCTCGAGCCGCTGACCAACACGGGCGCCATGGCACCGGCCGGCCAGCTGTGGTCCACGGTGGGCGACCTGGTGCTGTGGGGGCAGTTCCTCGCCGGCGGCCGACCCGACCTGCTCGACCCCTCGACCCTGCACGAGATGACGCTGCCGGTCACCGACTCCTACGGACTGGGGCTGCGCCTCGCCACCAACGCCGGCGGAGTGCTGGTCGGCCACAACGGCACCATGCCGGGCTTCATGGCCGGCGTCTTCGTCGACCCCGGCTCCGGCATCGGTGCCGTGGTGCTCACCAACGCGACCACCGGGGTCGACACCGAACGGCTGGTGGTGGACCTGATCGACGGTGACTTCATCGACGAGGTGCCCGAGCCGTGGGTCCCCACCTCCGAGGTGCCGTCCGAGGTGGCCGGCCTGCCCGGCCTGTGGTTCTGGGGGAACTCGGCCGTGGAGGTACGCTGGCACAACGACGGCCTCGACCTGCGTGCGCTCGCGGCGCCCGGTGGCCGGAGCCGGTTCGTGCTGCGCGAGGGGCGGCTGGTCGGTGTCGACGGCTACCACCGGGGGGAGACGCTCCACGTGCACCGCTGCCCCGACGGCACCGTGGGCCACCTCGAGGTCGCCACGTTCGTCCACACCAGGACGCCGTACGACCCGGAGGTGGCCGTCCCCGGCGGCCACCCTGCCCGTCGGGGCTGAGCATGACCGCCGCCCACGGCGACGCGCCGACCCGGCTCACGCCCGACGTCGCTGCCGGGGCGGTCCTCCACCAGCGACTGGCACGCCAGGTGGCCGAGCTGCACCGGGGCGAGCACCAGATCCGCTCCGACGACGTCCACGAGGGGGTGCACGGCGCCCGGATCGCCTGCCGGCGGCTGCGGTCCGCGCTGGCGACCTTCCGCCCGGCCCTCGACCGCAAGCTGACCGACCCGCTGCGCGAGGAGCTGCGGTGGCTCGGCGGGGTGCTGGGCGAGGTCAGGGACCCCCACGTCGCCCACGAGCGGCTCGTCGGGCTGCTGGCGACCGAGCCGGCGGAGGAGGTCGCCGGACCGGTGCGGCGACGCCTCGACACGACGTACGCCGCCCGTCTCGTCTCCGGGGAGGAGCAGCTGACCGGGGTTCTCGACTCGCCGCGCCACCTCGCCCTGCTCGACCACCTGGACGAGCTGGTCGCGGACCCGCCGTGGACACCGGCGGCGGGCCGCCCCGCCGGTGAGGTGCTCCCGCGACGGGTGCGCCGGGACTGGAAGCGGCTGCACGGCCGGATGGCGGCGGTGACCGGGGCGAGTGACCAGGACGTCGCCCTGCACGACGTCCGCAAGGCCGCCAAGCGGCTGCGCTACGCCGCCGAGACGCTCCGTCCTGCCTGGGGCGACCCGGCCCGCGAGCTCGCCGACGCCTCCCGACGGCTGACCGACCACCTCGGCGAACGGCAGGACCTGCTGCTGGTCCGTGCCGACCTCACCGCGATGGCCGACGCCGCGGAGGCAGCGGGGGAGCCCTCCCGCACGTGGGGCGCGCTGCTGGCCCGCGAGGACGCCCGTCGGCGCGAGCTGGACGCCGCCCTGGTCGCGACCTGGCGGAGCGTCGCTCGCGGGCGGCTGCGTCGCTGGCTCCGCTGAGGACCTGGAGGGACCGGGACCTTCGGCACTGGGGGCGGACTCCCCACCTCGCGACACTGGGAGCGGAGGGGGGCGGCCATGACGACCACGACGGGGCACCGCGCCAGGAGGTCGGACCGGGCTCGGAGCTGGTGGTCCCTGGCACTGATCCCGGTCGCCTTCGTGGCGGCCTTCGTCGTGGGCGAGGGGCTGTTGGCGCTCTACGGCTACGAGGTGCACGGCGAGCAGGCGCCACCGTGGTGGGCGGTCGCCGGAGCAGCGCTCCCGGCCCTGGCCGTCTTCGCGGTCCCGATGGTGCTCGCCCTGCACTTCGGCCGACGCGCCCTGCTGGCCGGCGACGAGGCCGCGAAGCTGCCCATGGCCATCGGGGTGGCCGTCACCGCGGTCTTCGTCCTGCAGAACACGCTCGCGCGCCTCGCCGGAGGCTGAGCGTCAGCGGGCCTGCGAGACGCTCGACATGTTGAAGTCGGGCACCCGCAGTGCGGGAGTCGCCGTACGCGAGAAGTAGTCGTCGCCCCACTCCCTGCTGAAGCTCGGGACGCTCCGGCCGGCGTGCGTGAACCGGTTGAGGAGGTCGACGGGGCTCTCGTTCCAGCGGAAGTTGTTGACCGAGCCGGTGATCTCGCCGTCCTCCACCAGGTAGACCCCGTCGCGGGTCAGGCCGGTCAGCAGCAGCGACTGGGGATCCACCTCCCGGATGTACCAGAGGCAGGTCAGCAGCAGGCCGCGCTCGGTCCCGGCGACCAGGTCCTCGACCGAGCCCGTCCCGCCGTCCACCTCCAGCACCAGGTTGTCGACGTACGGCGTGACCGGCTGGTCGGTCAGGCCGGCGGAGTGCCGGGTCTGCAGCAGCGAGGTGAGCGTCCCGTCGGCGATCCAGTCGTGGCGGCGCAGCTCCAGCCCGTTGTCGAAGACCGACTGCTCGTTGTCCGACGTCGACGCCGTCACGAAGGGCGTCGCCTCGAGCCCGGGGTGTGCCGGGTCGGAGAAGAGGTGGACGCCGGGGCGCGCCACCTGCTCGCCGATCCGGGTGCCGCCCCCGCGGCGGCTGTAGACCGACTGGCCCTCGTGGGCCGTGCGGGCGCCGGCGTACCAGTAGGCGTCGATCATCAGGTCCGCGACGGCACTGGGCGGCAGGATCGTGTCGTAGCGCCCGGCGGGCAGGTCGACCTGCCTGGCGGACCAGGCGAGCCGCTGGGCCAGCGTGGCGTCCATCGCCAGCGCGTCGACGTCGGTGAAGTCACGGGTCGCGCCGCCGACCCACGCACTGTCGGTGAGAGCCGCGTTCTTGCCCGTGCAGCCGTAGTGCCCCGTCGGCTGGACGTGCCGCAGCCGCAGCCCGGTGGTCGAGCCGAGGTACGTCGTCACGTGCTCGTGCGAGACGAACCCGTAGAGGACGCGGCCGGCGGCGCCCGCGCGCCCGAAGGCCTCGCCCAGGGCGGGGGCGAAGGTGTCGAAGACGTGGATGTCGGTCGGCTCGGGGGCGTCGTCCCAGTCGGCGGTGGCGTCGCCGGTGACCAGGTCGGCGGCGTCCTCGGCGGGCGAGCCCGCGCGGGCCGCCGCGTCGGCGGCGTGGACCAGCGCGCTCACCTGCGCCTGCGTCGTGGCGCTGCCGCTGACCGAGCCGCTGCTGGTCCCTCCTGCCTGGTGGACGAAGCTGATGACGGTCACGTCCACGCCGTGCATGACGCCGTTGGTGGTCAGCGTGTTGTTGGCCCACCGCAGGTTCGCCTGCGTGCGGTCGCGCACCAGCGCGATGCAGTCGTCGGCGACGGAGGTGGCCAGGGCGTGCTCGACCAGGCTCTGCGGGGTGGCGGCGGGAACGCCGTGCGTGCTGGTCATCGCGTGCCTGCCTCGTCGGTCGTGTTGAGGATGCGGACGCCGCGGAACAGCGACGTCGGGCACCCGTGGCTGACGGCGGCGACCTGGCCCGGCTGCGCCTTGCCGCAGTTGAAGGCCCCGCCCAGGACCCAGGTGTCGCGCCCCCCGACCGCCTCCATCGAGCCCCAGAAGTCCGTCGTCGTCGCCTGGTAGGCGACGTCACGCACCTGGCCGGCCAGCTGCCCGTCCTCGATGCGGAAGAAGCGCTGTCCGGTGAACTGGAAGTTGAAGCGCTGCATGTCGATCGACCACGACTTGTCGCCCACGACGTACAGCCCTCGCTCGACCCGGCCGATCAGGTCCTCGGTGGACACGTCGTCGGGGGAGGGCTGCAGCGAGACGTTGGCCATCCGCTGGATGGGGATGTGGCCGGGGGAGTCGGCATAGGCGCAGCCGTTGGAGCGCCCGTCGTGGAGCTCGGGTTTCATCCTGCCCATCGACCGGTCGAGCTGGTAGCCGACCAGCACGCCGTCCCTGACGATGTCCCACTCGCGGGTCGCCACGCCCTCGTCGTCGTAGCCGACCGTCGCGAGGCCGTGCTCGACCGTGCGGTCCCCGGTGACGTTCATGACCGGCGAGCCGTACTGGAGGGTGCCGAGCTTGTCGTACGTCGCGAACGAGGTGCCGGCGTAGTTGGCCTCGTAGCCCAGGGCTCGGTCGAGCTCGGTGGCGTGGCCGATCGACTCGTGGATGGTCAGCCACAGGTTGGAGGGGTGGATCACGAGGTCGTAGCTGCCGGCCTCGACCCCCGGGGCGCGCAACTTCTCCGCGAGCAGCTCGGGGGCCTCGGCGAGCTCGGCGTCCCAGTCGTGGCCGCCGTCGGTGAGGTACTCCCAGCCGCGACCCACCGGAGGCGCGATCGAGGACATCGAGTCGAAGACGCCCGACTCCTCGTCGGTGCCCATCGCCTCGAAGTGCGGCTGCAGGCGCACCCGCTGCTGGGTGGTCCGCGTGCCGGAGAGGTCCGCGTAGTACTTGTTCTCGTGGACCTGCTGCAACGAGGCCGTGGCGTGCTGGACGGCCGGGTGGCGGCGCAGCCGCTCGCTCCAGTCGATCAGCAGGGCGGCCTTGTCGGAGGTCGGCACGGAGAAGGGATCGACCTCGTAGGCCGACACCCACGTCACGTCGTCGTACGTCGGCTCGTCGGCGATCTCGACGGGCGACGTCGTCATCTCGGCGGCGACCAGGGCGACCTCGACGGCACGCTCCGCGACCGCGGCCGCCTCGTCGGGGGTGAGCACCACGCCCGAGGCGAACCCCCACGCGCCGCGGTGGATGACGCGCACCGCGAACCCGACGTCCTCGGAGTCGGCAGCGCCCTGCAGGACGCCGTCGCGGACGCCGAGGTGCTGGTAGCGGACCCGCTCGAAGCGGAAGTCCGCGTGGCTGACGCCCAGCGCGCGGGCACGCTCGAGGGCCGCATCGCCGAGGCTGCGGTGGGGGAGCGCGGTGAAGGTCGGGTCGAGAGCAGCACCGGTCATGGGGGCGAACCTAACCCATGGCGAGCAGCCGCTCGAAGCGACTCAGCGTGCCTGGCTCAGCGTCGACCCGGCGCGTTGCTTGCGGACGTGGAGCTGGGTGGGGATCCGGTCGCGCATCTCCGCGACGTGGCTGACGACCCCGACGACCCGGCCGCCGTCGCGCAACGAGTCGAGGGTGTCCATCACCTGGTCGAGGGTCTCGGCGTCGAGCGTGCCGAAGCCCTCGTCCACGAAGAGGGTGTCCAGCTCGGACCCGCCTGCCTCGTGGGCGATGACGTCGGCCAGTCCGAGGGCCAGCGCGAGGGAGACGACGAAGGTCTCACCCCCCGAGAGCGTGGCGGGGTCACGGGACTCGCCGGTCCAGTCGTCGCGCACCCGCAGGCTCAGCCCGCCGCGGGACTCCCCGACGCCGCGGTCACCGGTGTGCTCGAGGGAGTAGCGGTGGTCGAAGAGCCGGGCGAGGCGGTCGTTGGCCGCCGCCACCACCTGGGAGAGGCGGTAGGCGAGGACGTAGGCGGACAGCCGCATCCGCAGCCGGTTGTCGGGGGAGGTCCCGTCGGTGAGCGAGGCCAGCCGCTCGGCGAGGGCCAGGTCGGAGAGCACGGGGGACCACGCGGCCACGGCATCCTCGAGGGCGGACGAGAGGCTGGTCAGCCGGGTGACGGCGGCCTCGGCGACAGTGACCGCGGTCCGGGCGCCGGTGAGCGCCTCGGCGTCCCCCCGGTGGCGCGCGACCAGGGCCTCGACGTCCGGCGCAGCGGCGGCGGACGCTGCTCGGAGGTCGGGGTCCTCGAGGGCGCGGGTCGCCGTCGCGAGCGCGACCTCGTGGGCCCGGACCTCCTGCTCGAGCCGCTCGAGCAGGAGCGCGGGGAGCGCGGCCGCCCGAGCAGCTGCGACATCGGGGAAGCCGTGTTCCGCCGCGACCGCGTCTGCCCGCGCCGCCGCCGTCGTGGCGGCGGCCCCGGCCTCGTCGCGGCTGGTGGTGGCCCGGGCCGCTTCCCGGCAGACGGCTGCGACTCTGTCGAGATGGGCGGCGAGGTCGGCCACGCTGGTGTGTCCGGAAGGCGCCAGCAGCGCAGCGAGCTCCTCGCGCAAGGCGGCTGCGCGCTCCT
This sequence comes from Nocardioides euryhalodurans, assembly GCF_004564375.1. Taxonomy (NCBI): domain Bacteria; kingdom Bacillati; phylum Actinomycetota; class Actinomycetes; order Propionibacteriales; family Nocardioidaceae; genus Nocardioides; species Nocardioides euryhalodurans. The sequence goes on along the minus strand of NZ_CP038267.1, from coordinate 491,557 downwards.
CGCGACCGGCAGCGGTCGCGTCGAGGCGCGCGAGCTGGGCCGTGACGTCGGCCCGTCGGGCGGTGAGCTCCTCGAGCTCCTCCTCGAGCCCCTGGCGCCGGTCACGGGTCTCGTCCAGGGCGCCGGCCGCTGCCTCGAGCCGGCCGAGGGCCTCCGCGAGGACCTGGTGATCGCGCTCCAGCACGGGGGTGGGGCGTCCGCCGGCGCGCTCCCGCGCGAGCGTGATCCGGGTCGTCAGGTCGCTGACCGCGATCGTCCGGGCGTGGCGCTCGGCCTCGGCGTCGTCGACAGCACGGCGCGCAGACCGCTCGTCGGAGAGGTCGGGAGCACCGGGCGCTGGACGGGCCGGGTGGGGATGGTCGTCGGAGCCGCAGACGGGGCAGCTGGCGCCGACGGCCAGGGCGGTGGCCATCTCCGCGGCCATCCCCTCGAGGCGCTGCTCCTGGATCTGCAACCACCGCTCGCGCAGGTCCTGGGCCGCGTCGACCGAGGCCCGTGCGAGGGTCTTGGCCTCGACCCGCTCGGCGACGAGGCGGGCAGCGAGCCGGCCGGCCTCGAGTCGCGCGGCGGCCTCCTCGGTCTCGCGCCGGGCGACGGGCAGCCGGTCGTCGGCGCGGGCGGCCGCGGCCTCGTCGGCGCGTGCGCGGGCGAGGTCGGCGGGGAGGGAGGCCGCTCGCGCGTCCAGGCGCTCCAGGCGCCCGGCCAGCTCGGACCGCCGGGCGGCACCTTCCGCGATCTCCGACTGCAGCGACTCCAGCTCCACGACGTGGCTGGTCCTCGCACGCGCCTCGGCCGCCTCGGTGGTGGCGGCCGCAGCGGCGAGCTCGAGGTCGGGGACGGCGCAGTCGGGCCTCCCGAGCAGGATCCGGGCAGAGGTCAGCAGCTCGTCGGCGGTCGCCGCCGCGCGGACCGCGTGCCGGCGGGCGCGCTCGGCCTCGTCGCTGCGGGGGAGGACCGCCGTCGCGCGGCGAGCGGCGTCGAGCGCCGCGGACCGTGCCCGGTGGGCGGGCTCGGCCGCCTCGAGGGCGGCTGCCTCGTGCCGGGCGCGCCCGTGGCGTTGCTGGAGGTCGGCGAGCCGGCGCGCTCCCTCCAGGGCGGTGCGCGAGGTGGCCTCCGCGACGGCGACCTCCTCGACGACGCGCGCCGCCGTGCGTGCGGCGGCGAGGGCACGCTCGCGGGCCTCGACCGCCCACGGGGCGAGCTCGGTGACGTGGGGCGCGAGGTCGTGGAGGTCCCAGCCCTCGGGCAGCGGGCTGCCGGACGCCTCGCTGAGCCGGCTGACCGTCTCCGAGACCACGTCGTGGCGGCGACCTGAGGCCTGGCGGAGGCTGCGACGCCGCTCGCGCAGCCACTGCTCGACGTCCTCGAAGCGTGCGGTCCGGAACAGGCGCTGGAGCAGGCGGTGCCGCTCGTCGGACTCCGAGCGGAGGAACGCCTGGAACCGCCCCTGCGGCAGCAGCTGCACCTGGCAGAACTGGGCCAGCGTCATCCCCAGCAGCTCCGTGACGAGGTGGCCGGCCTCGTCGAGCCGGGTCGCCAGCGTCTGCCAGGTCCCGTCGACGCGCTCGGAGAGCACCACGGACGCCTGCTCGCGGGTGGTGCCGGTGCCGCGTCTCTTGGGACGCTCCCAGGCCGGGCTGCGGCGGACCAGGAACCGCCGGCCGGCGACGCCGAACTCCAGCGACACGACCGGGGTGGCGCCGGGGGCCGCGTGGTCCGACCGGAGCCGCTTGGCGCCCTGTCGGTCGCCGGGGACGGCGCCGTAGAGGGCGAAGCACACGGCGTCGAGGACGCTCGTCTTGCCCGCACCGGTCGCCCCGGTCAGCAGGAACAGGCCGGACTCGGAGAGGGAGTCGAAGTCGACGCACACCTGTCCGGCGAAGGGGCCGAAGGCGGTGACCTGGAGCTCGTGGAGCCTCATCGCCCCACCTCGCTCAGGAGGGTGTCGACCTCGGGGTCCTCGCCACAGGAGTCGCACGCCAACTGGAGCAGCTCGGCCTCCTCCGGGCTCGCGCCGCGCCCGCGCAGGTCGGCGACGAAGTCGAGGGTGATGTCGTGGTCGGAGCGACCGTGGATCCGGGCCGTGGGCGCCCGGCCGGGCAGCGGCGCCGTCGGCTCGAAGAGCAGCGCCAGGGTGTGGGGGAAGCGGGCCCGGAGCCGCTCCATCGGCCGCTGCGGCCGTACGTCGTCGGTGAGCGTGACCTGCAGCCACGCGGCCTCGTGGCGGGCGAGCGCAGGGTCGGCCAGCAGCTCGTCGAGGGACCCGCGCACCACCGCGAGCGGCCGGGGGACGGGCGCCTCGACGAACTCGGCGCTGACCCGGCCGCCGGCGTCGAGGTCGACCAGCCACGACCCCTTGCGCTGCCGGGCCTCGGAGAAGGAGTAGGCCAGCGGGGAGCCGCTGTAGCGGACCGCGTCGGAGAGCACGTGGGGGCCGTGGAGGTGGCCGAGCGCGGTGTAGGAGACCCCGTCGAAGACAGAGGACGACACCATGGAGACGCCGCCGACGCTGATGTCCCGTTCGGAGTCGCTCGGCTGGCAGCCGGCGACGAACGCGTGGGCGAGCACGACGGAACGGGTGCCGGGGGGACGGTCGTCGAGGTCGGCGCGGACCCGGGCCATGGCCGCGCCCAGCGCGGCCTCGTGGGACCGCGCGGTGAGCCCCCACGGCTCCCGGACCACGTCAGGATCGAGGTAGGGGAGGCCGTAGACCGCGACCGGTCCGTGGGCGTCCTCGAGCAGGACGGGGCGACCGACGCCCGCGGCGTCGGTGCGGACGTGGAGACCGGCGGCGTCCATCAGGCGAGCGCCGAAGCCCAGGCGCCGGGCACTGTCGTGGTTGCCACTGGTCACCACCACGCGGGCGCGCGAGGCGGCCAGCCGGGCGAAGGTCTCGTCGGCGAGGGCGACCGCATCGACCTGGGGCAGCGCCCGGTCGTAGACGTCGCCGGAGACGGCGACCAGGTCGACCTGCTCATGCTCGACGACCTCGAGCAGGTGGTCGGCGAAACTCGCCTGGGCGTCGAGCAGCGCCTCGCGGTGGAAGGAGCGCCCGAGGTGCCAGTCAGAGGTGTGGAGGATCCGCACGGGACGACCGTAGGTCGGGCCACCGACAGGGCCGGGGACCCACGCCGCGGTCGCCCCGAGCGGGGTGCTGCGGGGAGGTCAGTCCTGGGGTGCCAGGGCGAACTCCACGCGGCCCTCCTGGTCGACGCTGGCGTCGAGCACCTTGTCGTCGAGCACGTCTGCGGCGCCGCCGTCGAGGTAGACGGTGGCACCCTCCTGCTCGACGACGGCGTCACCCGGCTCCGCGTTGGCGGCGGGGGCGACGTCGAAGGAGGGGGGCTGGGTGTCGCCGGCGGTGATCCGCAGGCCGTTGGCCTCCGGGATCTGCTCGGCGATGCCCTTGACGACGGTGCTGGCGTTCTCGGTGAGGGTGAGCATGAGCTCGCTTCCGATCGAGTGCAGTACCCCTCCACCGTGGCGCACATCGGCGCCCGACACAAACCCGCTCAGACGTAGCGGACGGTGCGCGCCCCCCGGGTGAAGCCCCACAGCCCGAGCCCCGCCTCGTGCGCCAGGCCGACCGCCAGGGAGGAGGGTGCCCCGACGGCCACCAGGCTCCCGACGCCGGCCGCGACCGCCTTCTGGACCAGCTCGAAGCCCGCCCGGCCGCTGACCACCAGCACCGCCTCGGCGGGGGCGAGTCCGGCGAGCACCCGGGCTCCGGTGACCTTGTCGACGGCGTTGTGGCGCCCGACGTCCTCGCGAACGACGAGGAGCTCACCGGCCGCGGTCGCCAGGCCGGCCGCGTGCACGCCCCCGGTCTGCCCGAACACCGGCTGCGCCTCGCGCAGTCGGTCGGGGAGGGCTCGGACGACGTCGGCGTCCGGGTCGGGCCCGGCCCACCGCCGGCCGCGCGGGGTCGACAGCGCCTCCGCGACCGAGTCCTTGCCGCACACCCCGCACGCCGAGGAGCCGGCCGAGGCGGCCGCGTGACGGTGGGAGACGTCGCGGGCCGGGGCGGTGCCCAGGGTCACCGTCACGACGTTGAACTCCTCCTGCGGGCTGAGGTCCACGTCGGTGCAGTAGGCCACCGTCCGCACGTCGGCGAGCCCGGCGAGGCCCTCGTGCAGCAGCCACCCGGCCGCGAGCTCGAAGTCGTGACCGGGCGTGCGCATCGTCACCCACACCCGTCGCGCGGCCGCCCCGGGCCACGCCAGCCGGATCTCGAGCGGCTCCTCCGCCGCGACGCGGTCCTCGCGCCGCTGCTCGCCGGCGGGGGAGTGCTCGACGGTGGTCACGCGCACGGTCGGCCCGGGTCGGGAGTTCTCGCTCACCCCGTCAGCCTAGGCACCTGCGACGAGAGCACGCGTACTCATGCGCGCGGAGCCTCCGTGAGGGCAGGATCTGGGCAGCGCGTCTCCCGGGGGCAACCGAACACCCCCTGTGCGCGTCGTAAGGGTGAACGGGGGCGTCCGCCTCCTTCGCGGAGAGGGAGAGTGCAATGAAGACCAAGTCTGCGCGCAGCCGGGGAGCGGCTGCGATCGTGGCGAGCATGGCGCTGCTGGGCAGCGGCGCCGCGATCACGGCGTCCCCGGCCCAGTCCGTCCCGCCGGCCGAGGACTGCGCCACCGCCTTCCCGGTCGCCGACATCACCGACGGCATGCTCGTGGACGGTCTCACCGTCACCGACGGCGTCGACCCGGAGGCGTTCACCGGCGAGGTGCTCGGCGTGCTCACCGACGGCATCGCCCCCGGCGTCGACATGATCATCGCCGACATGGAGTCGTCCGAGATCGACCGCGTGGGCATCTGGCAGGGCATGTCCGGCTCGCCCGTCTACACCGAGGACGGCCAGCTGCTCGGCGCCGTCGCGTACGGCCTCTCCTGGGGGCCGTCGTCGGTGGCCGGCATCACGCCCTACGAGCAGATGGACGACTACCTCCCCGGTCAGCCCGCCACCGCGAAGGTCGCCATCGGCGCGCCGATGGCCCGCGAGATCGCCGCCAGCACCGACGTCACCGCCCGCCAGGCCAGCAACGGCCTGACCCGGCTCCGGGTCCCGATGACGATCTCCGGCATCGACTCGGCCCGTCTCAAGCAGCTCCGCCAGGACCGGAAGTGGATCACCCGCCAGGGCCGCGCCGGGAGCCTGGTCGGCAGCGCCGCGGGCAGCATGGCCGCAGAGCCCGCCGACGTGAAGGACGGCGGCAACCTCGGCGCCGCGATCTCCTACGGCACCATCACCGCCGGCGGGGTCGGCACCGTGACCGACCGCTGCGCCGACGACGTGGTCGGGTTCGGCCACCCGATGATGTTCAGCGGCGGGACGTCGCTGGGCCTGATGCCGGCGGACGCCCTCTACATCCAGGAGGACTCGCTGGGAGCCGGCTTCAAGGTCGCCAACCTCGGTGAGCCGGCCGGCACGATCACCCAGGACCGCCTCACCGGCATCACCGGCGCGATCGGCGCCACGCCGGCCGAGGTCGACGTCTCCTCGACGGTGAGCTACGGCAGCCGCGAGCGGGACGCCCTGAGCCACTCGCTCTCCCAGGACTGGAACGCCGACGTCACCGCGATGCAGCTGCTCTCGCTCCACGACGTCACGATCGACGCCATCCAGCCGGGCTCCGAGGTCGCCGGCATCACCCTCACCGGCACCGCCGACGGCCAGGCGTTCACGATCGACTGGAGCGACCGCTTCACCTCCGACTACGACATCGCCTACGAGAGCCTCTGGTCGATGGCCGACCTGGTCTGGATGCTGTCGCGCATGGAGGGTGTCCAGCTCGCGACGATCGACACCACCGGCGAGGTCGACGACAGCACCGACACGCTGCGGGTCGCCCAGGTCCAGCAGAAGCGCCGCGGCCACTGGGTCACGGTCAACCGCCGGACCCCTGCCATCGGTTCGCCCGGCGACCTGATGACGCTCCGCACCCGGCTGGCGGGACCTGACGGCGACACCTGGCTGCCGCAGACCGTCCGGGTGCCGCGCAAGGCCGGCGGCGAGGGCTACCTCGAGGTCGAGGGCGGCTCCTACACCTGGAACGAGGGGCTCTACGAGGCCGAGACCGTCACCGAGGTGCAGGAGGCGCTCGCCAGCGACGTGCGCAACGACGAGGTCCGGGCCAGCGTGACGTTCTGGCAGCGTCGCGGCCAGGTCCGGGCCGAGTCGGTCAGCGACCCGCAGGCCCTGGTCGTCGTCGGCCAGCGCCGGGCGCCGCTGATCGTCCGCCGCTGACCGCGAATCATCCGCACCAGACGGGCCGGGAGCATGGCTCCCGGCCCGTCTGCTGTCTAGGTTGGGAACCGTGAACGACCCGGAGGCGCTCCTGGGGCTGATCCGCGAGGCGGTGATCGGCGAGGACCACGTGATGTCCACGCCGTACGGCCGGCGGCGGGTGACGTACGCCGACTACACCGCCTCGGGCCGGGCGCTGTCCTTCATCGAGGACTTCATCCGCGGCCAGGTGCTGCCGTCGTACGCCAACACCCACACCGAGTCGAGCGGGACCGGCCTGCAGACGACACGGCTGCGCGAGGAGGCTCGCGACATCGTCTGCGAGGCGGTCGGCGGGGGAGAGGACTGCGTCGTCGTCTTCACCGGCTCGGGCTGCACCGCCGCGATCGACAAGCTGATCGGCATCCTGGGGCTCCGGATCCCCTCGGCGCTCGACGACGTCCACCACCTGACCGAGCGCATCCCTCCCGGGGACCGGCCGGTCGTGTTCATCGGCCCCTACGAGCACCACTCCAACGAGATCCCGTGGCGGGAGTCGATCGCCGACGTCGTCACGATCCGGCAGGACCCGGACGGGGGAGTGGACCTCGACGACCTGCGGGCCAGGCTCGAGGAGCACGCCGACCGGCCGTTGCGGATCGGCTCCTTCTCGGCGGCCTCCAACGTCACCGGGATCGTCTCCGACACAGCCGCGATCTCGTCGCTGCTCCACGAGCACGACGCGCTCAGCCTCTACGACTTCGCCGCGGCGGCTCCGTACGTCGACGTCGACATGGGGGACCCGGCCGCGGGTCCGGCGTACAAGGACGCGATCTTCCTGTCCCCGCACAAGTTCATCGGCGGTCCGGCCACGCCCGGCGTGCTGGTGGCCAGGCGGGCGCTCTTCGCCAACCGGGTGCCCGACGTCCCGGGGGGCGGGACGGTGGCCTACGTGAACCCCGACGACCACCGCTACCTCGACGACCCCGCGCAGCGCGAGGAGGGCGGGACGCCGGCCATCATCGAGGCGATCCGCGCGGGGCTGGTCTTCCAGCTCAAGGAGGCCGTGGGGGTCGAGACCATCCGCGAGCACGAGGAGCGCTTCCTGCACCGGGCCGTCGAGGCGTGGCGCCAGGAGCCCGCGATCGAGATCCTCGGCAACCTCGAGCGCGAGCGGCTCTCGATCGTCTCCTTCGTCATCCGGTCGCCGTCGGGGCGGCACCTCCACCACAACTACGTCGTGGCGCTGCTCAACGACCTCTTCGGGATCCAGTCGCGCGGTGGCTGCTCGTGCGCCGGACCCTACGGCCACCGGCTGCTCGGGATCGACCTCGAGCGCTCCCACGAGTTCGAGCGGGAGATCACCGGCGGCTGCGAGGGCATCAAGCCGGGCTGGGTACGGGTCAACTTCAACTACTTCGTCTCCGACGCGGTCGTCGACTACATCATCGAGGCGGTCCGGATGGTCGCCCACGACGGCTGGCGGCTGCTGGGGGACTACCTCTTCGACGAGGCGTCGGGGCGGTGGCGCCACCGCGACGGCCTGGTCACGCCGCCGCTCTCGCTGCGCGACGTGTCGTACGCCGACGGGCGGGTCTCGATGCCGCGCAACGACGACCGGGGCGGCGTCGAGCTGCTCGCCCAGCACCTGACCGACGGCAAGGCGCTGCTGGCGGCGGCCGAGGGGCCGGACCTGGACGACCACCCGGCCGACCTGCGCCCCGACTTCGAGCACCTGCGCTGGTTCGACCTGCCGGTCTCGGCGATGCCCCGGTGACCCTCGCGGCTGGTGTCCGACATCACCGCGTCGGTGATGCGCCGACAGCACTCGCGTACTCCTAGAATGTAAGAGTCGCACAAGCGACATCGTTCATTACATGAATCGTGGAGATCGCGACCCGGAACGGGGTCGGAGGGAGCTGGAAGACCATGAGCACGCAGCCGTACCTGTCCTACGGGATCGTCGACGGACGGACCCACTCGGAGCAGGACCTGGCGCTGTTGCGGACCGTGGAGCTGGACCGGGCGAGCGAGCGCCGCGGCCGGCGGCAGCGCAGCGCGCTGCGACGCGTCCTGCGCTGACGCACCTCGCCGGTCGTCGGGGACGGTCTGGCAGGCTGGCGCCATGAGCGACCAGCCCGACAGCCTGCGCCAGATCGAGCTCACCAAGATCGGGGAGGGTCGCTACAAGGCGACCAACGCCCGCGGCGGTGAGACCTTCATCGGCAGCGGGGGAGAGGACCCCGACTTCTCACCGGTGGAGCTGCTGCTCGCCGCCCTCGCCGGCTGCGGCGCGATCGACGTCGACCTGATCACCCGCAAGCGGGCGCCCGCCGAGGCGCTGACGGTGCGGGCGAGCGGCCACAAGGTGCGTGACGAGCACGGCAACCACCTGGTGAACCTGTCGTTGGCCTTCGACCTCACCTTCCCCGAGGGGGAGGGGGGCGACGCCGCCCGCGCGGTCCTGCCGCGCTCGCTGGAGCAGACCCGCGACCGGCTGTGCACCGTCAGCCGGACGGTGGCCCTGGGGGAGCCCGTGGCGTTCTCGCTGGCCGGCGAGGCCTCAGCCGACCGAGACTGACTCGATCGCCACCTCGGTCGCGGGCGCGCCGTCGGGGCCGCCGTCGGCGGTGCCGTCCTCGGCGACCTGGCGGACAGTCTCGAGCCCCGCGTCGTCGATCGTCCCGAAGACGGTGTAGCTCGGGGGCAGCTCGGTGTCGTCGTACACGACGAAGAACTGCGAGCCGTTGGTGTCCGGTCCGGCGTTGGCCATGGCCAGGGTGCCCGCCGGGTAGGTCTCGTCACCGCTCAGCTCGTCGGCGAAGGAGTAGCCCGGCCCGCCGGACCCGGAGGCGCTCGGGTCACCGCACTGCAGCACGAAGATGCCGGCCGTGGTGAGCCGGTGGCAGGTGGTCCCGTCGAAGTAGCCCTGCCCGGCGAGCGAGGTGAAGGAGTTGACCGTGCAGGGGGCCGCCTCCGCGTCGAGGGTCGCGCCGATCTCGCCCACGCTCGTCGTGAGGGTGACCGCCACCTCGCCCGAGGCGGGGGCCTCGGTGTCCGGAGCCGAGACCTCCTTGGAGGCGGCACCGCCGTCGGGGTAGTCACAGGTCGTCGTGGGCCCGGTCGGGCTGGACTCCGGGGACGTGGGGTCGGACGCGGTGTCCGAGCCGTCGTCGGAGCCGCAGCCTGCGAGCGCTGCGAGGAGGGCGAGGGTGGCCGGAACGGCGAGAAGTCGGGGGACCATGCGGTCGATGCTAGGCGAGCGCCACCGGCCGGTCGGCGTTGGGCGCGCGTCGTAGGGTCACGGGCATGGGCCTCGCTGGGCTACGGATCGCCGGGGGAGCAGCCGTGCTGCTCCTCGCCGTGGGCTGTGCGCCCGAGAGCCGGACCAGCAGCCCCTCCGTGGCGGCCACCACCCCCTCGACCGAGCCGCCGCCGTCACCCTCGCGCGACGTGTCCCGGGACCCGGAACCCGTGCCCGAGCCAGGACGGACCGGGCCGGAGCCGAGTGACGGCCGGCCCGCTGCGGCCACGCTCACGATCCCGGACCTGGACCTGCGCGACTTCCCGGTGGTGCCGTACGAGGGCGTCACCGACGACGCGGCGGGGACGGCGATCCAGAACGACGGCGACCTCGCCAGCCCGCACGGGCCCGACGGGGGAGTCGGTCCCGGCGGCGTGGGCAACTACCAGGTCACCGGCCACCGGCTGTCCTCGACGATGCCGTTCCGCTACCTGCCCTCGCTGACCCGGGGCGACGAGGTGCACGTCGAGTCGCGGGGGACACGTTATGTCTACCGGGTCGTCGACACCCGCGAGACGTCGTTCCGCTCGGCGCGGTCGCTCCGGGAGCAGCGGGCGGCCGTCCCGGGTCGCCCGGGCCTGACGCCGACCCGCGCCATGATCACGCTGTCGACCTGCGCGACGATCGAGGACCACGCCGAGGGCAACTACTGGAGCGACAAGTTCGACAACCCCGAGCACCGCATCGACAAGATCGGGGTGCTGCACCGGGTCGTCCCGGTCCGGGGCTGAGCTCAGGAGAGCCAGTCGCGCAGGACCTCGTCACGCTCGAGGTGCCGGAGCACCTCCATCTCGCCCGGCTCGAGCATCCGGTAGGCGACGAAGAACGAGTCGAGCTCCTCCAGCGCGTTGTCGGGCAGGTCGGACAGCGTGCGCAGGTGGTCCTGGTGGTGGTCGCTCTCGGGGACGCTGAGGATCTTGGTCTCGGTGTCCTCACCGATCCGCAGCTCGAAGCCGCCGAGCACCCGGGCGATCATGTGGACCCCGGGGTAGGTGGCCTCGTCGCACAGCACGAGGGCGTCGAGGGCGTCGCCGTCCTCGGCGTCGATCCCGACGACGTAGCCGTACTCACCGGGGAAGCCGGCCGGCCCGCCGATGCGGCGGTCGAACCAGATCACGCCGTCGTCGTCCTGCTCGTACTTGTTGCGGCCGCCCCGCGGGATCTCGACCACCACCTCGACGAGGCCGTCGGCGTGCAGGTCGGTGCGGGATCGGGTGTCGGAGGGCATGGCCTCCAGCATGCCTGCCGGGGAGGGGATGCCCTCGGGCAGGGTCTTCATCTTGACATAATGTCGCTTATCGGCGGATACCGTAGGCGGCCGAGAGGGGTCATGCGCCCTTGTCGATCACGCAGAACAGGTTGCCGTCCGGATCGGCGAGCACCACGAAGTCCGCGTCGTCCGGGTAGTCCCACTCGACCTGACGGGCGCCGAGCGCGACGAGCCGCTCGACCTCGGCATCCTGTTCCTCGGCGTCGTCGACCCACAGGTCGAGGTGAGTCCGGTCGGTCTCGTCGAGGTGGAGCCTCGCCGCACCGTCCTCGGCCGGCACCAGGAAGTCCGGGTTGGCGGCTGGGGCGTATCCCAGCGCCTGGCTCCAGAAGGACGCCGCACGGTGGCGGTCTGAGACGTTGAGGACGACTGCCCCGATGCGGACCATGCGCCCCAACCTAGGCAGCCCGCGTGTGGATGTGAAGGCCGTCGCGAGTCGACCGGATTGACATGACGACGGTCAGCCCCCGACGTAGGCCGCCAGGTGCTGCCCGGTCAGCGTCGCCCGCTGGGACACCAGGTCCTCGGGCGTTCCCTCGAACACGATCCGGCCACCGTCGTGGCCGGCACCGGGCCCGAGGTCGATGATCCAGTCGGCGTGCGCCATCACGGCCTGGTGGTGCTCGATGACGATCACCGACTTGCCGGAGTCGACGAGCCGGTCCAGCAGCCCGAGCAGCTGCTCGACGTCGGCGAGGTGGAGACCGGTCGTGGGCTCGTCGAGGACGTAGACGTCGCCCTTGTCGGCCATCTGGGTGGCCAGCTTGAGCCGTTGCCGTTCACCACCCGACAGCGTCGTGAGCGGCTGACCCAGCGTGAGGTAACCGAGGCCCACGTCGGCGAGCCGGTCGAGGATCTTGTGGGCCGCGGGCGTCCGCGCGTCGCCGTCGGCGAAGAACGCCTCGGCCTCCGCCACCGACATCGCCAGCACCTCGGCGATGTTGCGGCCGCCGAAGGTGTAGTCGAGCACCGAGGCCTGGAAGCGGCGCCCCTCGCACTCCTCGCAGGGCGACTCCACCGTGGCCATCACCCCGAGCTCGGTGAAGATCACGCCGGCGCCCTTGCAGGCGGGGCAGGCGCCCTCGGAGTTGGAGCTGAACAGCGCCGGCTTCACCCCGTTGGCCTTGGCGAAAGCCTTGCGGATCGGCTCGAGGAGCCCGGTGTACGTCGCGGGGTTGCTGCGTCGGGAGCCCCGGATCGCCCCCTGGTCGATCACCACGACCCCCTCACGGCCCGCGACCGAGCCGTGGACCAGCGAGCTCTTGCCGGAGCCGGCGACACCGGTCAGCACGCAGAGCACGCCCAGCGGCACGTCCACGTCGACGTCCTGCAGGTTGTGGGTCGAGGCACCCCGGACCTCGAGCGTCCCGGACGAGCTGCGCACCTTCTCCTTGAGCTGCGCCCGGTCGTCGAGGTGTCGGCCGGTGACGGTGTCGCTGCCGCGCAGGCCCTCGATGCTGCCCTCGTAGCAGATCTCGCCGCCTCCGGAGCCGGCTGCCGGCCCGAGGTCGACGACGTGGTCGCCGATCGCGATCGTCTCGGGCTTGTGCTCGACGACGAGCACGGTGTTGCCCTTGTCGCGCAGCTGGAGCAGGAGGTCGTTCATCCGCTCGATGTCGTGGGGGTGGAGGCCGATCGTGGGCTCGTCGAAGACGTAGGTCACGTCGGTGAGCGAGGACCCGAGGTGGCGGATCATCTTGGTCCGCTGGGCCTCTCCCCCGGACAGCGTCCCTGCGGGGCGGTCGAGCGAGAGGTAGCCGAGGCCGATCTCGGCGAAGGAGTCGAGCAGGTGCTGGAGGCCGGCCACCAGCGGCGCCACCCCCGGCTCGTCGAGGTCGCGCATCCAGGCCGCCAGGTCGCTGATCTGCATCTGGCACAGCTCGGCGATGTTCTTGCCGTTGATCCTCGAGGAGAGCGCCTCGCGGGTCAGCCGGGTGCCCTCGCAGTCGGGGCAGGTGGTGAAGGTGATCGCGCGCTCGACGAACCGGCGTACGTGCGGCTGCATCGCGTCGACGTCCTTGGACAGCATCGACTTCTGGATCTTGGGGATCACCCCCTCGTAGGTGAGGTTGATGCCCTCGACCTTGATCTTGACCGGCCCGGAGTAGAGGAGCTTCTCGAGCTCCTTCTTGGTGAACTTGGCGATCGGCTTGTCCATCGGGAGCCCGGCGCCGCTGAAGATCCGGCCGTACCAACCGTCCATGCTGTAGCCGGGGACGGTCAGCGCGCCGTCGGCGAGCGACTTCGAGTCGTCGTAGAGCGCGGTGAGGTCGAAGTCGCTGACGTTGCCCATGCCCTCGCAGCGGGGGCACATGCCGCCCTGGTAGACGGCGTTCTGGACGACCTGCTTCTCCTCGCGGCCGCTCGCCTTCTCGGTCTTCATCACGCCACTGGCGGTCCGGGTGGGGACGTTGAAGGCGAACGCGGTGGGCGGACCGATGTGCGGCTGCCCGACCCGGCTGAAGAGGATCCGGAGCATCGCGTTGGCGTCGGTGGCGGTGCCGACGGTCGAGCGAGGGTTGGCCCCCATCCGCTCCTGGTCGACGATGATCGCGGTCGTCAGCCCCTCGAGACGGTCGACCTCCGGCCGCGCCAGCGAGGGCATGAAGCCCTGCACGAAGGCGCTGTAGGTCTCGTTGATCATCCGCTGCGACTCCGCCGCGATGGTGCTGAAGACCAGCGAGCTCTTCCCGGATCCCGAGACCCCGGTGAAGACGGTCAGCCTCCGCTTCGGGATGTCGACGCTGACGTCCTTGAGGTTGTTGACCCGCGCCCCGTGGACGCGGATCAGGTCGTGGTTGTCGGCGGCGTGCACCCCGGTGTCGTTGCTCATCGTGTCTCCCTCGTGAGTGGCGGGCCCACGCTATCCGGGCCGCCGGCCAGGCTGCTTCTCCGTTCCTGACCTGCCGAGCGTCAGAAATCCACCGGCTCCCGCACGATCGGGCACGTCATGCAGTGACCGCCGCCGCGACCACGCCCGAGCTCGGCGCCGACGATCGTGATCACCTCGACGCCCGCCTGCTGGAGCAGGGAGTTGGTGAGCGTGTTGCGGTCGTAGGTGAACACCACACCGGGCTCCAGCGCCACCGCGTTGTTGCCGGAGTCCCACTGCTGGCGCTCGGACTGGTAGACGTCGCCACCGGTCTCGATCACCCGCAGCTCCGGGAGCCCGAGCGAGCGCGCCACGACGTCGACGAACGCGGCCGACCCCTCGTCGATCACCTCGACCCCGGGAGCCCGGTCGGAGGGCAGCAGCGTGAACGTGTGCACCGCGTCCATGATGGTCGGGTAGAGCGTCACGATGTCGCGGTCGGCGAAGGTGAAGACCGTGTCGAGGTGCATCGCCGCCCGGAGCCGCGGCATGCCGGCGACGACCACCCGCTCGGCGGCACCCTGGGCGAAGAGCGCGGCGGCGACCTGGGTGATGGCCTGGCGCGAGGTCCGCTCACTCATGCCCATCAGCACCACGCCGTTGCCGACGGGCATGATGTCGCCGCCCTCGAACGTGGCCTGGCCCCACTCCTGGTCGGGGTCGCCCCACCAGACGGTCGAGCCCGCGAAGTCCGGGTGGAAGTCGTAGAGCGCCTTGTAGAGGAGCGTCTCCTCCTTGCGGGCCGGCCAGTAGAGCGGGTTCATCGTGAGGCCGCCGTACAGCCAGCAGGTGGTGTCGCGGGTGTAGAGGGTGTTGGGCAGCGGCGGCATGAGGTACTCCCGCGCCCCGGTCGCCTCCCGGGCGAGGCTGACGTAGCCGGAGCGGAAGTCGTCGGGCAGGTCGTCGGTGGCGAGCCCGCCCACGAGGTAGTCCGCGAGCTCCCGCGGAGCGAGCGTCTCGAGGTAGGCGCGGGTGCTGTCCACGAGCCCGAGCCCGACCTTGTTGGGCACGATCTTGCGGTCCAGGAGCCAGTCACGGGCGCCGTCGACCTCCATCGTCTGCGCCAGCAGTTCGTGCAGCTCGACGACCTCGACGCCCCGCTGGGTCAGCTTGTCGACGAAGTCGGCGTGGTCCCGCTGGGCGTTCTCGACCCACATCACGTCGTCGAAGAGGAGGTCGTGGTTGTTGCTCGGCGTGAGCCGCCGGTGGGCGAGACCGGGAGAGCAGACCAGCACCTTGCGCAGCCGGCCGACCTCGGAGTGCACGCCGTACGACGCGCTCGGAGCCGCGGAGTCGGTCATCTCGGTCCTTTCGACGGGAGGGTCAGATGGAGATCCTGCCGGTGGCGAGGGACACGAGTCCAGCGATCGCGCCCGCCACCAGGACCGCGCAGACGACCAGCTCGACGGGGGTGAACATCCGGACCCGGTTCTCGCGCCGCGCCATCACGTAGAGGACGGTCCCGGGTGCGTAGACGATGCAGGAGAGCAGCAGGAACTCCGTCCCGGCGGCGTAGACGAGGAACACGGTGTAGACCACTGCCAGCCCGGAGACCGCCAGTCCCTTCCCGCGACCGTCCCGGCGGTCGTAGGTCTCCCCCGTGACCGCGAGCTTGAGCGCGTACGCCGCGGCGAGGAAGTACGGGATCAGCGACAGGCTCGTGGTCAGGTCGAGCAGGAAGTTCAGCGCGTCGTCGGAGAAGAGCACCACGACGATCAGTGCCTGCACCATCAACGAGGTCAGCAGCAGCGCTGTGATCGGCGCCTGGGCACCGTTCTGCCGGGTCAGGAAGCGCGGCATGTCGGCGTCCTGCGCCGGGATGAACAGCACCTCGGCGGCCATCAGCGTCCAGGCGAGGTAGGCCCCGAGGACCGAGACGACCACCCCGACGCTGATGAAGGCGGTGCCCCACTCCCCCACGACGTCCGCGAAGAGTGGCGCCATCGAGGGCTGCCGCAGGTCGGCGATGTCGTCGCGCGGCAGGATCCCGTAGGCCAGCAGCGTGACGAGGGCGAAGACGCACAGCACGCTCAGGAAGCCCAGGACCGTGGCCCGGCCGACGTCCTCGCGGCGACGGGCGTAGCGGGAGTAGACGCTGGCTCCCTCGATGCCGAGGAACACGAAGACCGTCACGACCATGGTGTCCTTGACCTGCTCGTAGAGCGAGGGCACGGACTGCTCCTCGCCGCCCCACAGGTTGTCGACGAAGACCGCGGGGTCGAAGGCGAAGAGCAGCACCAGGATGAAGACGATGATCGGGACGACCTTGGCCACCGTCACGATCCGGTTGACGGCGGCCGCGTCCCGGACACCGCGCGCGATCAGCGCCGCGAACGCCCAGACGCCGACGGTCGAGAGGGACGCGGCGAGGACGGTGTCGCCCTCACCGAGGGCCGGCCACGCCTTGCCGATCGTGGTCATGATGAACACCCAGTAGAAGGTGTTGCCGGCGCAGGCGCTGGCCCAGTAGCCGAACGCGGAGTTGAAGCCGACGTAGTCGCCGAAGCCCGCCTTGGCGTAGGCGAACACGCCGGCGTCCAGCCGCGGCTTGCGCACGGCGAGGCTCTGGAAGACCAGCGCGAGCATGAGCATCCCGGTGCCCGCGACGACCCAGGCGATCACGGCCGCGATGACACCGGCGGCGCTGCCGAACCGGGCAGGAAGCGAGAAGACTCCGGCGCCGATCATCGACCCGATGACCATGGCGGTGAGCGTGGGCAGGCTCATCCCTGCCGCGTTGCTGGTCGGCTGGTCGGTGTCGACGGTGGCCACCGCACCTCCTCCTCCGCCGTGGGCACGGGTACGACCGGGCGAGCGCGACGCTAGCCCCGGCTCCGACGCGACGCCCTCCCCCGATTCCGGTGACCGCCCTTACGACGCGCCGGCGGACGCGCGGCTCCACTCGTACGGCGTCGTGGTGGTGACGGCCAGGAAGCCGTAGCGCTCGAGGATCGGCCGGGAGTCCTCGGTCGAGTCGCTCTGGATCCAACGCTTCCCACCGCGCAGGGCCGAACGTGCACGGGCCGCGGTCAGCGCACGGTAGATGCCCCGACCGCGCCAGCGCTCCACGGTCGCTCCGCCCCAGATGCCGGCGAACTCGGTCCCGGTCACGGGCTCGAGCCGACCGGCGCACACCACCTCGCCCTCCACCTCCGCCACCCACAGCTCGGTGTCGTCACGCAGCGCCAGGCGTCGCACCAGTGCTTGCGTCATCTCCTCGGGATCGAGGTCGTCACCGAAGACCTCCTGCTGCTGCCGGCACATCGCGCGTACGTCGCCCTCCGACCAGATCTGCCGCAGCACCACTCCCTGCGGGAGCGGGACGTCGACGGCCAGCGCCTGCGCCTCGCCGATCATCACCGACTCCCGCTCCCCCTCCTCGAAGCCGTGTGCCACCAGCGCGTCGTGGAGCCCGGGCGCCCGGTCGTGGCCGCGGGTCTTCCACTCGACACGCACGACGTGCGGGTCGGCGCGGTAGTGCGCGAGGGCACCGACGACGAGCTGCCGGACGCCCCGCTCGTCGGCGTCGCCGAGGTCGCGGTAGGTCACGAATCCCCGGCCGCCCTCGTAGGTCGCCAGCCGCAGCGGCCCGAGCTCCGCGACCGAGGTCGCGCTCGCGGTCTCGATCCGCAGCTGGTCGTCGTAGGCGGCCAGGAGGCCGTCGCGGAGGTCCATGGCCGACACCCTGACGGGTCCTCCGGCTCTCCCGCCACCCGGTTATCGGGTAGGAAGTCCCCATGGCGTACGACGTGGCAGCGGTCCGGTCCCACTACCCCGCGCTCGCGGGGGGCGAGGCGTTCTTCGACGGCCCCGGCGGCACCCAGGTCCCGCAGCCGGTGGTCGACGCGGTGAGCCGGACCCTGGCCGGCCCGATCTCCAACCGCGGTCCCCTCACCGCGCCGCAGCGGGCCGCCGACGAGGTGGTCCACGACTGCCGGCAGGCGGTCGGCGACCTGCTCGGGACCGACCCGGGCGGCGTCGTCCTCGGCCGCAGCATGACCCAGCTGACCTACGACCTGTCGCGGGCACTCGCCACCACGTGGCGGCCGGGCGAGGAGATCGTGGTGTCACGGCTCGACCACGACGCCAACGTCCGGCCCTGGGTGCAGGCCGCGGAGCGCGTCGGCGCGGTGGTCCGCTGGATCGACTTCGACGTCGAGACGGCCGAGCTGCGGCCCGACCACCTGCAGGCCGTCCTGGGCGACCGGACCCGGCTGGTGGCGCTGACCGCGGCCTCCAACGTGCTCGGCACCCGGCCGGACGTGCGGGCCCTCGCCGACCTGGTGCACGCGGCCGGGGCGCTGCTCTTCGTCGACGGCGTTCACCACGCCGCCCACTGCTCGGTCGACATGGGTGCGCTGGGCGCCGACTTCTACGTCTGCTCCCCCTACAAGTTCGGTGGTCCCCACTGCGGCGTGCTGGCCGCGGCCCCGGCGCTGCTCGAGACGCTCCACCCCGACAAGCTGCTGCCGTCGACCGAGGACGTGCCGGAGCGCTTCGAGCTCGGCACGCTGCCCTACGAGCTGATGGCCGGCACCACGGCCGCGGTGGACTTCCTGGCCACCCTGGACCCCACGGGTGCGACCGGCCGTCGGGCACGGCTGGAGGCGGCGTACGCCGCGATGGAGGTGCACGAGGAGGTGCTGCGCGACCGGATCGAACGCGCGCTGCTCGAGCGACCCGACGTGACGCTGTGGTCACGCGCCGGTCACCGCACCTCGACCCTCTTCTTCACCCTCGACGGGCACGCACCTGCCGACGTGCACGCGACCCTGGGCACCGCGGGGGTCAGCATCTCCTCGGGCAACTGCTACGCGTGGGAGCCGTGCCAGGCCCTGGGGCTCGGTGCCGAGGGAGCCGTCCGGGTCGGCCTGGCCCCCTACACCGACCACGACGACGTGGACCGGCTCCTGGGCGCCCTGCCCGCCCCGCGGGAGTGACCGGCGGAGGCCCACCCCGCCGAACGGCTGAGCCCGATGGCCCGGACGACCGGAATGACTAGTCAGGTCGGGTCAACTTCACCGTGTCCTGCCACGAAGTGTCGGTGGTCGCGCCTAGCGTCGTCCTCAGCAGCACCGGACACACCACCCCCGAGGACACGCCATGTGGGACACCGTCGACACCAGCAGCAGCCACCTCAGCCACGACATGCCCTGCCCGCGCTGCGGCCACGGCCGCCACACCTACCTCGCGTGCTCCGACACGTGCACGTGCCGCTCCGAGACCGAGGCGACCTCCGAGCGCAAGCTCCTCAGCGCCTGACCGGGACGTCGACCTCGGAGACGACCCGCAGCACCGGCTGGTCGCTGGGCCGCCCCTCGACGTCGCCCGCCGACCACCGCAGGTGGAGGCCGCCGTCGGGCCGCACCTCCAGGACGGCGAGGTTGTTGTCGTACCAGGGACCCCGGTCGAGCTGCCACCCGAGCGGGCCGGCGGGCACCTTCGCCGATCGCGCCAGCCGGCGCGTCACCCTCGCCAGCGGCCGCCGCGCCCCCCAGCTGGTGATCCGCTCCATCCCCCTCGGGAGCGGGTTGCGGATCGGGGAGCAGACCGCCTGCACGATCGCGCTCTGCGGGCGCAGCGCCGTCACCGCCGGGTCCGCCCAGGCGGTGGCGACGTAGCTGTGGTGGACGTCGCCGGACAGGAAGGTGATCGTCTGCGGCGCGGGGCCGCGCCGTCCGGCGGCCACCTCCAGCACCATGTCGGCCACCTGGCGGAACCCCTGGCCGAAGGCGGCCCAGTGCTCGAGGTCGATGGCCTGCCGCAGCCGTTCGCCGACGCCCGCGGCGCGCTTGCCCCACGCGCCCGAGCAGAGTCCCTCGCTGAAGGCCTCGGCGTGGTGGAGGGCGGGTGCCATCAGGAACGGCAGCGAGGTCCCGACGAGCACGTGCTCGAACCCGCCCTGCAGCTGGTCGTCGAGCCAGGTCATCTCGACGTCGTCGAGGATCGAGCGACGGTCCGGCTCGAGCACCCGCGCGGCCCG
This sequence comes from Nocardioides euryhalodurans, assembly GCF_004564375.1. Lineage (NCBI taxonomy): Bacteria > Bacillati > Actinomycetota > Actinomycetes > Propionibacteriales > Nocardioidaceae > Nocardioides > Nocardioides euryhalodurans. The sequence goes on along the minus strand of NZ_CP038267.1, from coordinate 471,902 downwards.
CGAGTCGACCACGACCAGGCGCACCTGGTCACCGAAGTCACGGGCGAAGCTCCACCGGTAGCAGTCGGCCTTCTCGTCCGCCTGCTCGGCGAGGTCGTCGAGCGCCCCGGTGATGTCGAGCTCGCCCTCGCCGTCGTGGGAGGTGATCCGCTGCCACATCGCGTCGTCCGCGCGGTCGGCGCTGCTGAGGTTGCCGAGGTGCTGGTAGACCCAGTACGACGCCAGGCCGCCGACGATGCGGTCGTGCCACCACGAGGTGGCCGCCATCTGCTGGCGCCAGGTCCAGCTGGTGTTCCAGTCGTCGCGGATGTCGTGGTCGTCGAAGATCATCGCGCTCGGCAGCGTCGAGAGCAGCCAGCGGTTCGCCGGGTCGCTCCACGCGATGCGGTAGAGGTGGGCGTACTCCTCGTAGTCCTTGAGCTCCTCGCCCGGCGGCTCGTCGAGGCTGCGTCGCGAGGCGATGAAGTCACGCATCTCCTCGCTCGTCTCGTCGGCGTAGACCTGGTCGCCGAGGAAGAGCACCAGGTCCGGCCACTTGTCGGCGTCGCCACCGGCCATGTGGAGGGCGTACGCCCGCAGCGCGTCCACGCCGAACGCCTGGGTTCCGGCGTCGTCGTGGGGGACGCTCACCCGGCACGACCCGAAGGCCATCCGCAGCGGCTTGCCGGGCTTCAGCGTCGGGATCACCGACGGCGGGTACGCCGACCCGGGCTCGGGCCACAGTGCCTCGCCGCCCACCGACACGGTGTAGGGCGTGTGGCTCCCGGGGGCGAGACCCTCGAGCTCCACCAGCGCGTAGTGGTGACCGTGGGCCGCGAAGGTCCGGGCCGAGGCGACGTGGTCGCCGGCGGTGACGGTGACGGTCCCCGCGTCCGCCACCTCCACCCAGATCGTCGCCGAGGTCTCGTCGACATGCCGCAGCAGCGGGCCGAGCACGAGGGTCGCCATGGCGAGATCCTCGCACGCCACATCAGGGCTCGAGCAGCACCTTGATCGCCCGCCGCTCGTCCATCGCCCGGTAGCCCTCGGCGACGTCGTCGAGCGGCAGCGTCAGGTCGAACACCAGCCCCGGGTCGATGGCTCCGGACACCACCCGCTCGAGCAGGTCGGGGAGGTACCGGCGGACGGGCGCCATCCCTCCGGCCAGACCGATGTTCTTGCCGAACATGCGCCGCAGGGGCAGCTCCACGCCGTGCGGCACGCCGACGAAGCCCACCGTCGAACCGGGCCGCGCCACCGCGAAGGCGGTCCGCATGGCGCCGTCGGTGCCGACGCACTCGAGGACCGCGTCGGCGCCCACTCCCCCGGTGAGCTCGGCCACGGCGGCCTCGCCCTCCTCGCCGCGGGCGGCCACCACGTCGGTGGCCCCGAACCTGCGAGCGATCTCCTGGCGGGGCTCGTGGCGCGACATGGCGATGACCCGCTCGGCCCCCAGCTGGGAGGCCGCCAGCACGCCGCACAGCCCGACCGCGCCGTCCCCGACGACCACGGCCGTGCCGCCCTCGCGGACCCCGGCGGCGACGGCGGCGTGCCACCCGGTCGCCATCACGTCGGAGAGCGCCAGCAGCGACGGCACGAGGGACGCGTCGGGCATCCCGTCGGTCTTGACCATGCTGCCGTCGGCCTGGGTCACGAGGGCGTACTCGGCCTGGCCGCTCGCGGTGAAGCCCTGCTGGCGGCACGCCGACTGGACGCCGGCCCGGCAGTGCTCGCAGGTGTTGTCGCAGTGGCAGAACGGCACGATCACGAAGTCGCCCGGGCGGAAGGACCGCACCTCGGAGCCGACCTCCTCGACCACCCCCACGCACTCGTGGCCGATCGTGGCGCCGGCCTCCACGTCGTTCTCCCCGCGGTACGGCCACAGGTCCGAACCGCAGATGCAGCCGGCCGTCACCTTGACGACGGCGTCCGTGGGCGCTGTGATGGTGGGGGTCGCGACCTCCGAGAGGCGGATGTCGCGAGGGGCATGGATCGTCGTGGCGCGCATGGCCACCATCCTTGCAGCCCTCCCCCACGACCCACCTCCGGGGATGATTGCTTTATCTCATATCTGAGATACCGTGGCGCCATGACCCAGGACTACAAGGGCCGCATCGGCAACCTGATCCGCGACGCGCGCAAGCACCGCGGGATGACGCAGCAGCAGCTCGCCGAACGGCTGTCCACCAGTCAGAGCGCCATCAACCGGATCGAGAAGGGACACCAGAACCTCTCCCTCGAGATGATCGCGCGGATCGGCTCCGCGCTGGACTCCGAGATCGTCGCCCTGGGCGCCGGCCCCACCCACCTCCGCGTCACCGGGCCGACGACCCTGTCGGGGAGCATCGCCGTCAAGACCTCCAAGAACGCCGGGGTCGCGCTGCTGTGCGCCTCGCTGCTCAACCGCGGGCGCACCACGCTCCGCAAGGTCGCCCGGATCGAGGAGGTCAACCGGCTGCTCGAGGTGCTCACCAGCCTCGGCGTGCAGACGCGGTGGCTCAACGACGACAACGACCTCGAGATCATCCCGCCCGCCGAGCTCGACCTCAGCAACATCGACGTGACCGCCGCCCGGCGTACCCGCTCGGTGATCATGTTCCTCGGCCCGCTGCTCCACCGCGCCGAGAACTTCGAGCTCCCGTACGCCGGCGGCTGCAACCTCGGCACCCGTACCGTCGAGCCCCACATGTCGGCGCTGCGTCCCTTCGGCCTCGAGGTCAAGGCGACCGAGGGCAGCTACCACGCCCAGGTCTCCTCGCAGCTGACGCCGGCGCGGCCGATCGTGCTCACCGAGCGCGGCGACACCGTGACCGAGAACGCGCTCATGGCTGCCGCGCTCCACCCCGGCACCACCGTGATCCGCAACGCCTCGTCCAACTACATGGTCCAGGACCTCTGCTTCTACCTGCAGCGGCTCGGTGTGACCGTCGAGGGCATCGGCACCACCACGCTGACCGTCACCGGCTGCGAGCAGATCGACGTCGACGTCGACTACGCGCCCTCCGAGGACCCCATCGAGGCGATGTCGCTGCTCGCCGCCGCGATCGTGACCGGCTCCTCGATCACCATCGAGCGGGTCCCGATCGAGTTCCTCGAGATCGAGCTCGCCCTGCTCGAGGAGATGGGGCTCAACTACACCCGCTCCGAGGAGTACGTCGCGCGCAACGGCCACACCCGGCTGATCGACCTGACCACGCACGCGAGCGTGCTGCACGCGCCGCTGGACAAGATCCACCCGATGCCGTTCCCGGGGCTCAACATCGACAACCTGCCGTTCTTCGCGGTGATCGCCGCGGTCGCGACCGGCCAGACGATGCTGCACGACTGGGTCTACGAGAACCGGGCGATCTACCTCACCGACCTCAACAAGCTCGGCGCGCAGGTCAAGCTGCTGGACCCCCACCGGGTCCTGGTCGAGGGACCGAGCAGCTTCACCGGCACCGAGATGATGTGCCCGCCGGCGCTCCGCCCCGCCGTCGTCCTGCTGCTGGGGATGCTCGCCGCCAAGGGCACGTCGGTGCTACGGTCGACGTACGTCATCCACCGTGGCTACGAGGACCTCGCCGAGCGGCTCAACCTGCTCGGCGCCAACATCGAGACGTTCCGCGACATCTGAGCCCAGCCGCTGCATGAATCCCCGGCCCGCCGCGGATTCATGCACTTCCCGCGCGTGGCAACGCGTGGGAGGCGCACGAATCCCGTCCGCGACGTGACGGACGGGGCCGGTGTGGTCAGCTGAAGAGCGTCTCCACCCAGGCGCGGGCGGGCTTGCGGGCCGACGGCGGGGCGACCATGTCCGGGGTGATCCGCGGCATCGGTGCGGTCGACTGGGCGGCGTGGCGGTGCCAGTCGGTCTCGGCCTCGATCAGGTTGCCGAGCTCGGCCCGCTCGAGGAACACGCCGTGGCCCTCGGGGCACTGGTTCACCTGACCCGTGCCGAGCGGACGGCTCGCCATCGGGGAGTCACAACGGGGGCAGGTCAGAGGCTCCATGTCGCGACGGTACTCCTCCCCATCCGCCTGCCGGGACGGGGCTCGCGGTGGATACTGCTCGCCGTGACGCCCCGCACCGGACACGCCTACCTCGACGCCCCGACCGGCCCCCTCGCCTTCGCCCACCGGGGTGGCGCCCGGCACCCGGACCTGGTCGGTCTCGAGAACACCCTGGCCGCGTTCCGGCACGCGGCGTCGCTCGGCTACTCCTACCTGGAGACCGACGTGCACGCGACGTCGGACGGAGTCCTGCTGGCCTTCCACGACGCCGTGCTCGACCGGGTGTCGGACACCAGCGGCGGGGTCGCGGACGCGACGTACGCCGAGATCCGGGCGGTACGGATCGCCGGGCGCGAGCCGATCCCGACGCTCGCCGAGCTCTTCGACGCCCTTCCCGGGGCACGCTTCAACATCGACCTCAAGTCCGGGGAGGCCGTCCCGCTGCTGGCGCAGTTCGTCGCCGAGCGGGAGGCCTGGGACCGGGTCCTGGTCGGGTCGTTCTCGGGCCGCAGGCTGCGCCGCTTCCGGCGGCTGACCGGCGGCCGGGTCGCGACCTCGGCGAGCCCGCTCCAGGTCGTCGCCTACCGGCTGCTGCCCTCGGCGCGGCTGGCAGCGCTGCTCTCCGGCGGCCGCGGCTTCGCCGCGCTGCAGGTCCCCCACCGACGTGGTCCCCTCACCGTCACGACCGCCGGTCTCGTACGCCGGGCGCACCGGACGGGTAAGCACGTGCACTCATGGACCGTCGACGACGCCGACGAGATGATCGTCCTGCTCGACCGTGGTGTCGACGGGTTGATGACCGATCGCACCGACATACTCAGGGACGTGCTCGTGCAGCGCGGGCAGTGGAGGGGACAGCCATGAGTGCAGCCGCCGGTGTCGCGGACCTGAGCCCGGTGTCGCGCGCCCGCGAGCAGAAGGCCTGGTACTTCTACGACTGGGCCAACAGTGCCTTTGCCACGACCGTCGCCGGCGTGCTGTTCGGTCCCTACCTGATCGCCGTGGCCGAGAGCGCGGCGGTCGACGACCGGGTCTCCGTGCTCGGGCTCCAGGTCGCCCCGGGCGCGCTGCCGGCCTTCGTCATCACGACGTCCACCGTGATCTCGGCGGTCGTGCTGCCGCTGCTCGGCGCAGTCGCCGACCGCACCGCCCGCAAGAAGGACATGCTGGCCGGCTTCGCCTGGGCGGGAGCCTTCTTCGCGGCCCTGCTCTTCTTCATGAGCGGCGACAGCTGGCAGCTCGGTGCCCTGGCCTTCATCGCCGCCAACCTCTGCTTCGGCGCCTCCGCCGTCGTCAACGACGCGATCCTGCCGCTGATCTCGACCGAGGAGGAGCGCGACGCGGTCTCCTCGCGCGGGTGGGCCTACGGGTACGCCGGCGGCGGACTGCTGCTCGCCCTGAACTTCGTCCTGGTCAGCTTCCACGCCACCTTCGGCCTCACCGAGGGCATGGCCGTCCGGATCAGCCTGCTCTCGGCCGCGGTGTGGTGGGCGGGCTTCACCTTCATTCCCTGGCGGGGGCTGCGGAACCATCCCCCGCAGGACGTGGAGCAGGTGGAGGGCGGGGTGTTCGCCCGCAGCTTCGGTCAGCTCTGGGAGACCCTCAAGGACCTGCGCAACTACCCCATGGCGCTGACGTTCCTGCTGGCCTACCTCTTCTTCAACGACGGCATCCAGACGGTCATCAGCCAGGCGTCGGTCTACGGCGTGGAGGAGCTCGGGTTCGACACCGGCACGGTGCTCGCGACCTACCTCCTGGTCCAGTTCGTGGCGGTCTTCGGGGCGCTCCTCTTCGGCCGCGCCGCGGGCCGGGTCGGCGCGAAGCGCACGATCCTGGTCGGGCTGGTGATCTGGATGCTGATCGTCACCGCAGCTCTCTTCGTCCCGGCCGGCCAGATCGTGCCGTTCCTCGCGCTGGGCGTGGCCATCGGGATCGTGCTCGGCGGCACGCAGGCCCTGGCGCGGTCGTACTTCTCGCTCTTCATCCCCCGGGGCAAGGAAGCCGAGTACTTCAGCTTCTACCACGCCATGGATCGCGGGACGTCGTGGTTCGGCACCCTGCTGTTCGGGGTGGTCTACACGCTCACCGACTCCTACCGGCCGGCCATCTTCGCGCTCATCGTCTTCTTCGTCGTCGGTGGGGTGCTGCTGCTGCGGGTCGACACCGAGCGCGGCATTCGCGAGGCCGGCAACACCGCCCCCAGCGTCGTCTGACAACCAGACGGGACCAGCCGTCGCCACCCCACCCGGATGTGGCCCACGCCTCGGGATTCCCGGGAATCTTGGCCCTCCCCGTACCGTTGGACGAGGCGTAGCGTTGAACACGATGTAACGCCCACATGCGCGCCGGACCGGTGACACCGTCCGGAGCGTTCCACGGGGGAACATCAGACCAGGGAGGTGGCTCATGGCGGAGCGCACACTGAGAGGCGCCCGGCTCGGAGGCCAGAGTTTCGAGGACGAGCGCGGGATCGAGTTCGCGGCACGGCAGCAGGTCGGCTACCGCTGCGAGCGGGGTCACGAGTTCGAGATCACCATGTCGGTCGAGGCCGACATCCCGGCAACGTGGGAGTGCCCGCGCTGCGGCGCGGAGTCGCTGAGCGTCGCCGGCATCCAGCCGGAGGCGAAGGCCGAGAAGCCGGCCCGCACCCATTGGGACATGCTGCTCGAGCGCCGTTCCGAGAAGGAGCTCGAGGACATCCTCAAGGAGCGCCTCGAGCTGCTCCGCGGTGGCGAGATCGGCCCGGCCCACCTGCACCGCTCCTCGCGCAAGAAGAAGGTCAGCTAGACCCGTCGTCGTCGACGACCTCGCCCCGGATCACCGGCCCCGTGCCGGAGGGTCCGGGGCGACGTACGTCTGCAGGCCCGTACGACGTGCTGACCGGACCCAGCAGTCGGCGTGCGACCACCCCGGCCAGCATCCTCCGGGCCACGGGCCTGGTGACCGGGAGGATCAGCAGCACGCCGACCGCGTCGGTGACGAACCCGGGGGCGAGCATCAGCGTCCCGCCGATCAGGATCAAGGCCCCGTCGGCCAGCTCGCGGTGGGGCATCCGCCCCGTCTCGAGGGCCGTGGTCAGTGCCTGCCACGCCCGACCGCCCTCGCGGCGCACGAGCATGGTGCCGATGATGCTGGCCAGCACCAGCAGCAGGATCGTCCACCAGGCGCCGATCACCTGCCCGATCTGGACCAGGACGTAGATCTCCAGCAGCGGCACCCCGATGAAGAGGGCGACCAGCAGCGGGCGCAGCCAGCGGCGGCTCATCGGTGGCCCCGCCGTGACCGGACCAGGCGCAGCACCTGCTCGCGGCGCTCCCGCAGGCCCCAGGCGGTGATGCGCCGCAGGGACTCGGTGGCGACGGCCCGGTCCATCTTGGACTCCCCCCGCACCCGTTCCACGAACTCGATGGGCACCTCACGCACCACCATCCCGTGCCGGAGCACCCGCACCGCGAGGTCGGTCTGGAACACGTAGCCCGTGGACCTGACCGTCTCGAGGTCGATCTTCTCCAGGGTCTGCCGCCGGTAGAGCCGGAAGCCGGCCGTCGCGTCGCGTACGTCGACCCCGAGCAGCAGCCGGACGTAGGTGTTGCCCCCGCGGGAGAGGACCTGGCGGTGCAGCGGCCAGTTCACGACCGAGCCCCCGGGCACCCAGCGCGACCCGATGACCAGGTCGGCGTACGGGAGCGCGTCGAGCAGGCGGTGCAGCTGCTCGGGCTGGTGGGAGCCGTCGGCGTCCATCTCGCCGATCACGTCGTAGCCGGCGTCGAGCGCCACCCGGAAGCCGTGGAGGTAGGCGGCGCCGAGGCCTTCCTTGGAGGTGCGGTGGACCACCCGCACCCCGGGGTCGGCCGCAGCGAGCTCGTCGGCGACCTGGCCGGTCCCGTCCGGGGAGCCGTCGTCGACCACGAGGACGTGGACGTCGGGGTGCGCACCGCGCAGCCGGCGTACGACCCAGGGCAGGTTCTCGACCTCGTCGTACGTCGGGACCACCATGCAGACCCGGCCCTCGCCGCTCATGTGCCCACACCTCCGCTCCGCTGACGTCGACGATACGGGAGCAGTCCCAGCACGAGGCCCAGGACGGTGAGGGCCACGGCCGCGCGGCCGGGCCACGAGCCGGCCCACACCGCCGGGGTGAGCCCGTCGGCGATCGTGACGTCCTCCACCAGCACGTCCTGGGTCCGGATCCCGGCCCGCGCCACGACGGTGCCGTCGGGGGCGATCACCCCGGAGACGCCGTTGGTCGCGGCGACGAGGACGTGCCGTCCGGTCTCGAGGGCGCGCAGCCGTGAGATCTCGAACTGCTGCTCGATCTGCGCGGTGTGGATGAACATCGCGTTGCTGGTCTGGACGGTCAGCAGCTGCCCACCGTTGCGGAGCTGGGCGTGGATGCCGTCGTCGTAGGCGACGTCGAAGCAGATCGCGTCCGCGACCAGCGTGCCCCCCACCGGCAGCGGCTCGGTGCGCGTGCCGCCGAGCATGTCGCGCGGGATCAGGCGGAGCTGGCCGATGCTGCCGAGGCCGAGGTCGCGCCAGGGGATGTACTCGCCGAAGGGCACGGGGTGCCACTTGGTGTAGCGGTCGGCGGCCCCCGTGTCGGGCTCCCAGACGATGCCCTGGTTGAGGACGTTCTCGGTCCCGGCATCGACCATCGCGCCCACCAGGATGGGCACCTGCACGGCAGCGCTGGCCTCGTTGATCCAGGCGTTGACGTCACTGGCCAGGAACGGGTCGACCGCGGTGGAGTTCTCCGGCCAGACCACGAAGTCGGGGCGCGGAGCGCCTCCCTCCTCGACCCGGTCGGCGAGGTCGACGGTGGCGTCCACGTGGTTGCGTGTCACCTGGCGGTGGTCGAGCAGGATGTCGCTCCCGTCGCCCGGCACGTCGCCCTGGACCACGGCGACGGTCCGCTCCCCCACCGTCGGCAGCTCGTGCGGGACCAGCGTCGGCACCACGCTGGCGGCGGCCACGCCCGCCACGGCGACTCCTGCCCGGAGCCGCCGCGGACCGGTGACGACACCGGCGAGCAGCGCGCCGAGCAGGGCGAGCAGGAAGGAGAGCCCGGCCATGCCGACGTAGGGCAGGGCGTCCTGCCACGCGGTGCCGGCCACGGCGTACGAGAGGCGCCCCCACGGCATGCCGCTGAACGGCCACCCCGACCGGATGGTCTCCATCGCCACCCAGGCGGCAGCGAACCACAGCGGGCCGCCCCGGTGCCGGAGCAGCACCACGGTGGCGGACGCCAGCGGCGCGTAGAAGGCCGCCTCGATCCCGGCGAGGGCCACCCACGGCTCGTAGCCGACGACGCGCATCCAGAAGAGCAGGACGAACTGGAACCCGATGCCGAACGCCAGGCCAGGGATCCACGCGCGGCGGGCAGGGAGTCCGCGGACCGAGAGCACGAAGCCGGCGACCCCGATCGGGAGGAGCAGGGCGAGCCCGACCGGCTCGAACGCCTGTGCCAGCAACGCGCCCGCGAGCAGCGCGAAGCCGGTCCGGAGGAGCACGGGGGCAAAGGTACCTGTCGGCACCACCCCGACCGCCCCGCCGGTCGGGGTTGCAGGGCGGCGGAAGGGTCCGCTGCGTCCTTCGGGCCAACCCGAGATCGACCGGCTGCCGACACCGGGAAGTTGTCTAGGGAACCAGGGACCCTTCCGCGTCCGACCTCGCGGTGCGGGACCGACCTCCGTGAACCAGGTCGGACGGTGGTGGCGCCCCACCTCCGACGCGATCACCCGGACGACGGTCCCGCTCGCCACGAACTGCATGGGCGGACCCCCGCACCTTCGGTCGTGCCGGACCCCGATGTCAACCGGCGGTTGACCTGCGCCTTTGCGAGAACGTGCAGGTCAGCGGCGGGTCCCTCCGGTCACAATCCGTACCGAATTTTTCCTTGCGCCCGGCGTGTCGCCGACGACACCCCGGGCAGGCTGCGCGTGGTCAGCCGGGGACGACCACGGTACCGGTGGCCGTGGTCGCGAGGAGGGGCTCGTCGAGGACCGTCGCGGCCCCCGGACGGGCCTCGGTGGCGGCGCCCCGGGCGACCACGTGGACGGTCAGCGACAGCTCGCGCGAGCGGGTGCCGACGCGCGTGATCTCGCACCCGACCTCGAGCACGTCGCCGGCCCGGACCGGGGCGACGAACTGCACGTCGGCGTACGAGGCGAAGAGGCCCTCGTCGCCGTCGGTGACGATGCACATCTCGGTGGCCACGTCGCCGAAGAGACCGAGGCTGTAGGCGCCGTCGACCAGGTTGCCGGCGTAGTGGGCGTGGGAGTACGGGACGTAGCGGCGGTGGACGACGCGCATCCCCACCTCGGCACGGCTGCCGGTCATCAGGAGGCCTTCCTGGTCGGGCGGTCGGTCATGCGGTGGACGATGAAGCTGGCGACCTCCCCGGGCGTGGTGCCCCGGCTGAAGACGCGGTCGACGCCCAGGTCTGTGGACATTGCCTCGTCGAAGCGCGGCCCGCCCACGACCAGCAACGGCTGCCGGCCGGCGGGGTAGGCCTCGCGGAAGGCGGCCGACATCTCGCGGGTGTTGAGGAGGTGGGCGTCGCGCTGGGTCACGACCTGCGAGACCAGGACCGCGTCGGCCTTCTCGGCGAGCGAGCGGTCGACCAGCTGCGGCACCGACACCTGCGCGCCGAGGTTGACCACCTTGATCTCGCGGTAGTACTCCAGCCCCTTCTCCCCCGCGAACCCCTTGATGTTGAGGATCGCGTCGATGCCCACCGTGTGGGCGTCGGTGCCGATGCACGCGCCGACGACGACGAGCCGGCGGCGCAGGCTGCGCTTGATGGCGGCGTTGGCCTCCTTGGGCGTGAGCAGCGGGTAGTCGCGCTCCACCACCTGCACCTTGTCGGGCTCGACGAGGTGGTTGACCCGGCCGTAGACCACGAAGAAGGTGAACCCCTCCCCCATCGGCTTGCTGTGGACGACCAGCGCTGGATCCATGCCCATCTTGTTGGCCAGCTGCACGGCTGCGCCGTCGGCGACCTTGGAGTGGGCGATCGGCAGGGTGAAGGACAGCTGCACCATGCCGTCGCCGGTGGTGTCGCCGTAGGGGCGGATCGGGTTCATCGGGCGGCTCCCTGGTCGAGCAGCTCAGTGGCAGGGTTGTAGTACCGGGCGGACTTGCGGGCGACGCCGTCGAGACCGCGGCCTCCGTCGGCCGGGCGCTTCATCAGGCCGAAGGTGCCGTCGGCGATCGCGGCGAGCAGCGGGGGGTGCCCGGCGGCGTCGGTGTCGTGGGCGATCTGGTCCAGCAGCCCGATGGTCTCGCCGAGGACGTGGTCGGCACGCCGCTCGATGAAGCCGCCGGGAGCGGGCCGGAAGTCCTCCCGGAGGTTGCCGGCGGCGTTCATCACGTAGCGGACGTTCTGGAGGGCCAGGTCGCGGTCGGAGAGCCACGGCGTCACCACGGCCTCGGTCATCATCCCGACCAGCAGGATGCCCTGGCCCGTGAGCGCACCGACGAGGTTGAAGAACCCGTCGAGGAGGTAGCCACGGAACACGTCGCCGGTCATGTGGCGGGTGGGCGGCATCCACTTCAGTGGTGCCTTGGGGAACAGGTCGCGCGCCAGCATCGCGTGAGCCAGCTCGAGCCGGAAGGAGTCGGGGACGTCGGGGTCGATCTCGAAGGCATGACCGAGACCGAGCTGCCAGTCCTCGAGCCCGGCCTCCTTGGCGAAGTACTCGTTGAGCAGCTGGGAGGTGGTGACCGTGTGGGCCGCCTCGACCGCGTCCGCGGTGGTGAGGTAGTTGTCCTCGCCGGTGTTGATGATGATGCCCGCGCGGGCGTGCACCTGTCGGCTGAAGCGCTGGTCGACGAAGGTCCGGACCGGGTTGATGTCGCGGAAGAGGATCCCGTACATCGAGTCGTTGAGCATCATGTCGAGCCGCTCGAGGCCCGCCAGCGCCGCGATCTCGGGCATGCAGAGGCCCGAGGCGTAGTTGGTCAGCCTGATGTAGCGGCCGAGCTCGCGGGAGGTCTCGTCGAGGGCGGCGCGCATCAGCCGGAAGTTCTCCTGGGTCGCGTACGTCCCGGCGAACCCCTCGCGCGTGGCGCCCTCGGGGACGAAGTCGAGCAGCGACTGCCCGGTGCTGCGGATCACCGCGATCACGTCGGCGCCCGCGCGGGCCGCGGCCTGGGCCTGCGGGATGTCCTCGTGGATGTCACCGGTCGCCACGATGAGGTAGATCCACGGGGTCGCCGGGGCGTCACCCACCTTGGCGATCAGCCGCTCCCGCTCCTTGCGCCGCGCATCGATGCGCCGGAGGCCGGCTCCGACGGCCTTCCGGGACGCCGAGGTCGCGCGGGTCGAGTCGCGGCCCTCCGGCACGCGGAAGCGCACGGACCCGGCCCCGGCCTTGGCCGCGAGCGTCGCGAGGTCCTCCGCCTCCCCCCGCAGGAGGGCGTCCCAGACGGGCAGCGCGACGCCGTGCTCGAGGCCGACGTCGGCGCGGACGGCGTCGGCGAGCCGGTTGACCCACGGTGTCCCGTCGGGGTCGGCGCCACCGAGGCCTGCCAGGCGCAGCGTCGCGCGCTCGACGGACACCGTGGTGTGCTTCCTGGCCATCGACACGACCGGACGGCCGACCTTGCGGGCCAGCTGACGGGCCTCCTTGACGCGGGCGCGGTCCAGGTCGAGGCGGGGGCGGGCGGTCGTGGTCACAGTCGCTCCTCGAAGAGTCGTCGTACGCCGTCGTGGCCACGCAGCAGGTGGAGGGCGTGCTCGGCGTGCCCGGGGACGTAGCCGTTGCCGACGAGCATCGTCACGTCGGCGGCGAGCCCCTCGGCGCCGAGGGCGGCGGCGGAGAAGGAGGTGGCCATCGAGAAGAAGATGACCGTCCCGCCGGCAGCGGTCGACAAGATGGCGCCGCCCTCGCACCCCGGGACGTCGACGCAGACCACCGTGACGTCGGCGGGGCCACCCGCAGCGGCGACCGCGTCGCGCAGCGCGATCGGGTCCCGGGCGTCGGCCAGGACCACCTCGTCCGCGAGTCCGGAAGCCCGCAACCGGGCGGCCTCCTGCTCGTGGGGCACCACGCCGATGACGCGAGCGGCCCCGGCGTCGCGGGCTGCGGCGAGGCTCAGCGAACCGGACTTGCCCGCTCCGCCGATGACGGCGACGGTCGCGCCGGCGTACCGGGAGACCACCCGGGCAGTGAGGGCGGGCGCGCCGCACACGTCCATGACAGCAAGGCTCAGCTCGGGCGCGAGGTCGTCGGGGAGGACTGCGGCGATGGAGCGGCCGAAGAGCACCGCGTAGCCGTCGCACGGGACCTGCTCGGTGGCCGCGTCCCACGCGGCGAGCCCGTCCTGGATCACCAGCGGGGTGAGCGTCAGGGACACCAGCGTGGCCACCCGGTCACCGACGGCCAGGCCGAGCGGTGAGGACGCTCCCACCTCCTCGACGGTGCCGACGAGCATCCCGCCGGAGCCGGTCTCGGGGTTCTGCATCTTCCCGCGGGAGGCGACGATGCCGAGGACCTCGGCGCGCAGCGCGTCCCGGTCCACGGTCCCGTCGGCACGCGTGTGCGTGCGCTCGAGCTGGCGGAACGACGCGGCGTCGAGGTTGAGGCGCTCCACGCGGATCCGTACCTCGTCGGACCACAGCGCGTGCCGGGTGTCGAGACGCTGGGCTGCCTGGGGCAGGACCACCCGGTCGTCCAGCACCCGGTGCAGTCCCGTGGGATCGCTCTCCCTGACCCCGGTCACTGTGCTCCCCACCGCCCGTCCTCCGCTTCCTTGGTTCCAAACCCGTAAATCTTGCGGCGTGTGATTGGACGCGCCGCATATCTGCTCGTACTCTCGCAGAAACACGGTGGGCCACACAAACGACTCACCGGATCCGTCAGCGCCGCGAACGACCTGTGGGGAGATCCCAGTGAGCATCGAGACCGCCATCGACCTGGAGACCGGTCAGCCCTACCCGTACGCACAGGTGGAGCTCGTCGAGCCGGACTGGACCCGGTTCCCCGGCTGGAAGGACGTCACCGCCGCGGAGTGGGCCTCGGTCCAGTGGCAGCGCGCCCACTGCGTCAAGAACGTCAAGCAGCTGCGCGAGCTCATGGGCGACCTGCTCGACGAGCGGTTCTACGCAGACCTCGAGCGCGACCAGGCCGAGCGCGCCACCATGTCGATGCTGGTGCCGCCGCAGATGATGAACACGATGGCGCCGGCCGTCGAGCCGCGCGGCGCCGGCTCGCTCACCGACGCGTTCTACGCCGACCCGATCCGCCACTACATGATCCCCGTCTTCTCCGACCGACGGACCGACTGGTCCTCCCACCCGCACGCGACGCGCGACTCGCTCCACGAGCACGACATGTGGGCCACCGAGGGGCTGACGCACCGCTACCCCACCAAGGTGCTCGCCGAGCTGCTGCCGACGTGCCCCCAGTACTGCGGTCACTGCACCCGGATGGACCTGGTCGGCAACTCCACGCCGACGGTGGAGAAGCTGAAGTTCGGCGGCAAGCCGAACGACCGGATCGGCGACATGCTCGACTACCTGCGTCGTACGCCGTCGGTGCGCGACGTCGTGGTCTCCGGCGGCGACGTGGCGAACATGCCCTGGCCGCGGCTGGAGGACTTCCTCACCAAGGTGCTCGAGGTCGACAACATCCGGGACATCCGGCTGGCCACCAAGGCCCTGATCGGCCTCCCCCAGCACTGGCTGCAGGACGACGTCCGCGCCGGCATGGAGCGGGTGGCCACGATCGCCCGCGAGCGGGGTGTGTCGATCGCGATCCACACCCACACCAACCACGCCAACTCGGTCACCCCGCTGGTCGCAGAGGCGACCCGGGCGATGCTCGACACCGGTATCCGCGACGTCCGCAACCAGGGGGTCCTGCTCAACGGCGTCAACGCCGACCCGCACGCCCTGCTGGACCTGTGCTTCCGGCTGCTCGACGGCGCGCAGATCATGCCCTACTACTTCTACATGTGCGACATGATCCCGTACTCGGAGCACTGGCGGGTCTCGGTCGCCGACGCCCAGCGCCTGCAGCACCACATCATGGGCTACCTGCCGGGCTTCGCGACGCCGCGCATCGTCTGCGACGTGCCGTTCGTGGGGAAGCGCTGGGTCCACCAGCTCGCCGACTACGACACCGAGCGCGGCATCTCCTACTGGACGAAGAACTACCGGACCTCGATCGAGGCGACCGACCCCGACGCGCTCTCGCGCACCTACGAGTACTACGACCCGATCCACACCCTGCCGGCCGCCGGCCAGCAGTGGTGGGCCGAGCACTCCTCGCTCGACGAGTCCGAGCTCAAGGCCGCGGAGATGGCCGAGGCGTCGCGACGTACGGCGGCGCTGCAGGCCTACTGACGGGCCCGGCCGGCGTCGCGCAGCGGGTTACCCCCGTCTGCGTATGTCCCCCGGCGACCCCCCTCCCCTAGCGTCAGGGCAACGTCGAGAACAAGGGGGGGATCGACGTGGGGGACAACCACACGCACGATCAAGGGGAGCTGGATCGCCGTTCGCTGATGAAGCGCGCCGCGGTCCTCGGGGCTGCAACGGCATGGGCGACGCCCACGGTGCAGTCCATCGCCGGACCCGCATTCGCGGCCGGCTCACCGGTGCCACGGTGCACCGCCTGCATGACCGGAGGCGGCCAGATCGTCAGCGGCCTGGGGTCGCCGGTCACCTACATGGGTGCCAGCATCCCCAGCATGAGCTTCGGCCTCGGCCAGCTCTGCTGCGAGGACTGGAAGACCGAGCAGATCGAGGTCAACGCCCACCGCACGCAGCAGAAGAAGGATGACGTCAGCTGGCACTTCACGGTGGCCACCCTGACCTGCTCGCGGACGGGAAGCGCGGCACCGCCGCCGAACACCGTCGACTGCGCGAACAGGTTCAACGGCTCCGCCACCGACGGGGAGGGCAACACCCTGTTCTTCACCCTGGAGGACTTCGGGGAGCCGGGTCGGATGGTGGACGCGGTGACCATGCGGATCGAGAACTCGTCGGGCGCCGTCGTCCTCAGCGGGACCGGCCTGCTCAGCCGCGGCAACCTGCAGGTCCACGAGGGCCTCGGCCCGCTGGAGCGTGACTGCTCGGGCTGCTGACCCAGTCCGCACTCCTCTGCCAATCCATCACCGATCGGGGGGACCAATCGATGGAGCACACAGGGAAGGACGAGGACCAGGGCCTGGACCGCCGCTCCGTGCTGCGGCGCGGGGCGGTGCTGGGCGGGGCCCTGGTCTGGACGGCACCCGCCGTCCAGACCATCGCCGGCCCGGCGTTCGCGTCGGGGTCACCGCGCTGCACCGCCGAGGTGGAGGCCAGCTACACCTACTACGAGGGTCGGGTGAAGAAGACCGGCTGCGTCGTCTACCGCTTCGGTGACACCGCCGAGTGCTGCGACTGCATCGAGAAGCTGAGCGCCCTGCCGCTCCCTGTCGCCATCCTGGCCTGCGCCTTCGGGGGCAAGTGCACGATGGTCGGCAAGGGAACCTGCGCCGCCTGAGAGGAGAGATCGTTGTCCCAGCAACCCACCGACGCCGAGGCCCAGGCCGCTGCCTTCCTCGCGGCGCAGAACATCACGGGAGACGTCGAGCTGCACGCCGCTGGCGAGCAGGCCAGCGTCGTCGTCCCTGACTGAGACCCCAGACCCACCACAAGAGGTCCGCCGACCCCGCAGGCGGACCTCTTGTGGTGCTGTGCGAGGGGCCTCAGGTCGCCGCCGCCTGCAGGTAGGAGGGCGCGGCCGTACGCAGCCCCGGTGCGGGTCGTGGCCTTCGGCTCAGCCCAGCAGCTCGAGGACGGCCGCGGCCTGGGCGCCGGCCGTGAGGGTCGGCATTGCCACCACCCGGTGCCGCAGCACCGCGGCACGCAGTCCCCGCAGCGTCGGCCCCATGCCGACCTGCTCCCGGTTGAGGACCGTGCCGATGCAGGCGATCACGGCGTCCGCGCCCGCGATCGTCATCGGGGCCTCCCCCTGCACGCCCACGCACCAGGTGCCGACCGGGATCCGGTCCGGCAGCACGTCGCCGGCCGGGCGCCCCTCAAGGGCCCGGGCCGCGCCGGAGTCGAAGGACCCCGTCACGACCTCGCCCGTCATGGCGTCGTAGCGCTGGGTACGGGCCGCCAGCAGCCGGCCTCCGGCAGCCTCCAGCTGTCGCCGGCGGGTCAGCAGCGTGCGGTGGACCTCGACCGGCAGCAGCATGGCCTGTCCCGAGGGCTCGACGAGCACGCCTGAGTGGACGGCGAGCAGGTCGCTCGCCTTGGCCCGCGCGAGGTCGTCGAGCAGGTGCACCAGGTCGGACAGCAGCTCGTCGCCGTCGTAGCGGCGGGCGACGACCTGGTGGGCCTGGTAGGCCAGGAAGAGGCGCCGGGCCCGGTCCTCGCGCCCGACCTCGACGCTGAAGTTGGGCGCCACGCGGTGGTCGTACTCGGGCGCGCGCAGCGGTGCGAGCACGGCCTCGAGCGTGGCCACCGACTCCTCGGTGTCGGCACGGACACCGACGACGACGCCCCCGGTCCTGACGGCGAGCGTGGTGCCCCAGGCCCGCTTCTCGTCGAGGCGTGCCTGGCACGGCGTGCTGCTCCCGGGCAGGACGAAGACCTCCGTCGGGTCCAGGGTGGCGGTCATCGCGCCACCTCCAGCAGGCCGTCGTCACGCAGCTTGGTGGCGAAGGCCATGACGTCGCGCTCGACGGCCGCCGGCGGCTGCCCGAAGGCACCCGCGAGGTCGCTGACGGTCTCGCGCAGCGGGGCTGCCCCGTCGCAGAGCTGGAAGACCAGCGTCGCGATCGGGTCGAGACGATGAAGCTCGGCGGTGTCGGCGTTCCAGGCGATGGTCTCGCCCTCGATCTCGATCCACTCGACGTGGGGCGCCGGCCGGCGAGCCAGCACGGCGGAAGGCTCCAGCGGCATCCCGCTGTCGTTCGTGGTGGTCACAGGTCCTCCAGGATTCGTTGGCTGAGCAGTTCCTCGACCGCGTCGACGGCGCCGTCGAGCGATCCGATGCGAAGGTGGGCGACGGTGGCGTGCCGCACCAGGCGGGCGGCGACGTCGAGGTTGCGCCGGGGATCCCGGGCGAAGTGGAAGGTCATCCGTGCGAGCTCGTGGACCGCCTCGGCCGGGCCCACGGGGACGACCTCGGTGGTGCTGCCGGCGCGGTACTTCGGGAACAGGATGATCCGGGGCGGTGGCACCGGCGCGCTCTCGATGCGCGCTCCCAGGTGGTGGGGTGGCACGAACCACTGCCGGCGGGGGAAGCCGCCGGCCGGCGGACGGCACTCGGGAAAGAGCCCCCACGACCCCCTGTCCAGGCTGAGCGTCTTGGGGAACGGCGTGACCCATCCCGACGACGGGTCGATCGCGACGGCCTCGTCGGTGACGTAGTCGAAGCCGCTGCGGAGCAGCCCCGCCACCGTGGTGGTCTTGCCCGACTCCATGTCGGCGGCGAGCACGACCGTGATCCCCGCCCGCGTGGCCGCGGCGGCGTGCATCAGGTGGTAGCGGCCCACCGACCGCTCGATGACCGAGCGGTTGATGTGCCAGCACAGCGCCCCCAGGAGGTCCCGGGCGCTGCGGCTGGTCCCGAGCACCTCGCCGTCCGCGTGCAGCTGGACGTGCACGCCGTCGGGGTCGTGACGGACCTCGTAGGTCACCGGCACGTACGCCGTGGTGTCGCGGTCGCGACGCTGGAACGGGGCGAGGACGGGCAGCAGCTCGCGGGCCGCCCCCGCGGGCTCCACGAGCACCTCGAAGCGGTGGTCCAGCGCGCCGCAGGGTCCGCTGCGCCACGCCCAGGTGGGCGGTGCGGTCGGCGCGGGATCGAGGCGCGGCCCGAGCAGCATGGTCACCGGATGACTCCCGTCGCCAGCATGTCGCGCAGCGCGTTCTCCACGTCGGCCCGGGCGCGGGCCGGTTCGAGCGCGAAGAGTGCGCTGACCGCATCGACCATCTCGGTCACGGTGGTGGACCCGTCGCAGAGCTCCCACAGGGCGAGGGCCGTCTGGTTCAGCACCACCGGCGGAGCCGCGATGTCGGGCGTCAGCACGACGGAGTCGCCGGAGCGCACCACCGGGCTCTCGGTCGTCCGGTGCGGCCGGACGGGCAGCAGGTCAGTCATGGGTGGCCTCCAGGAGCGTGGGTTCGACTCCGTGGGCGACCGCGAACCCGGCCGCCTCCGAGCGGGACGCGAGCCCGAGCTTCGCGAGCACCCGGTTGATGTGGGTCTTGGCCGTGTGCGGCGAGATCACCAGGCGCGACGCGATCTCACGCGTGTCGGCCCCGTGGCCGAGCAGCCCCAGCACCTCGCGCTCACGAGGGCTGAGCGCGACCAGCCGGTTCGTGGTCGGCGCCGCCTGCTCACGCCGCTCGAGGATCAGGTCGTGGAGCACCGAGCCGAGCAGGTGGGCCGGCAGATGGACGTGACCCTCCAGCACGGTCCGGACGGCGTCCCGCACCCCGGTCAGCCCGTCGGAGGAGACGACGATGCCGGCAGCCCCCCGCTCGAGGAGCTCGAGGTGGCCCGCCGCGCCCGCCCTGGTGACCAGCACCGGGCGTACGCCCTGCCGGACCAGGCTCATGCAGAGCTCGACCTCACCACCCGGGGCGAGCTCGAGGTCGACCACCGCCAGCTCGGGCCGCAGCTCGAGCACCAGCCGGCGCAGGCTGGCCAGGGTCACCGCCGAGGTGGTCGCCAGCCCGAAGTCCTGGGCCAGGGCGACGGCCAGTCCGGTGGCCACCGTGGGTGAGGGGTGGGCGACCAGCGTCCTCACGGCGGACTCCCTGCAGGATCGCCCGCCCGGGCCAGCCGGTCGCTGCGGTGGGCGAGCGCCACCACGGCGTAGCGGTGGGAGACCCCGAGCTTGGCGAGCACGTGGCCGACGTGGGTCCGGACGGTGTGGTAGCTGATCCCGAGGGCGCGCGCGATCGCCTCGTTCGTCGCGCCCGCGCCGAGGAGCCGGACGATCTCCAGCTCCCGGTCGGTGAGCGAGCTCAGGGGGTCCTCCGCTGCGGCGGCCGCGCTGGGCAGTCCCCGCTCCCCCCGGTTGAGCCGGTCGATCGCCGCCACCATGTCGGCGGTGGACGCCCCCCAGGCCAGCAGGCCCGCGGCGCCCACCCGCTCGGCGAGCCGCACGGCCGCGGCGTCGACCTCGGGCGAGACCAGGAGCATCGGACGTCCGTCGCACAGCTCCCGCATCCGTGCCGACTCGGTGTCAGGCCCGGAGAAGAGCACCACGACGTCCACGTCCCGCGCCGGCGTCTCGGTCGCGCTCAGACCGGCGTGGTCCAGGGCGAGGACCGTGCAGTCGGCCTCCAGGGTGTCGCCGGGTGCCACGAGCACCTTGGCCATCGTCGTCATGCGATCTCCTGCTCGTGCACGGCGGGCGCGTGGTGCAGGATCCGCCGGAAGGCCCGGGCGATCCCACGCACCTGGTCGTCGTCCATGTGCGACCAGAGCGCCGGCGACACGACCGACCCCGCCAGCCGGTCGGTCAGCGGGAGCGACCGGGCCGGCAGGTGCCGGTAGGCCTGCTGCCGGTGGATCGGCGGGTCGTAGTAGTGGCGCGAGTCGACGCCCTCGGCCGCCAGCGCCCGGCCGACCTCGGCCGCGGACACGCCGGCCGTGGCCTCGTCGACTACGACGGTGAGGTCCTTGTACGTCGACACGTCGCCCTCGTCGAGGATCGGCCCCCGGACGCCGGCCACCTCGCCGAGCTCGGCCCAGAAGAGCCGCACCATCTCCCTGCGCCGGACCAGCGCCTGGTCGAGCAGGGAGAGCGAGTGCAGGGCCGTCGCGGCGTGCAGCTCCGACATCCGTGCGTTGAGGCCGGCGAACCGCGTGTCGTAGTCACCGGGGTTGCCGTAGTCGCGTCCGAGCCGCAGCTGTCGGGCCAGGTCGGCGTCGTGGGTGGCGATCAGGCCGCCCTCCCCCGCCACCACGACCTTGGTGGGGCTGAGCGAGAACACCTCGGCCACGCCGAAGTTGCCGACGGGCGTGCCCGCGCGCATCGACCCGAGTCCGTGGGCGGCGTCGTAGACGAGCGGGATGCCGGCCCGGTCGGCGACCTGCTGCAGGGCCTGGGTCCGGCACGGTGTGCCGTAGACGTGCGTGGCGGTCATCGCCGACACGTCGTCGCCGAGCTCGGACACGACCCGCTCCGCGTCGGTGGGATCGAGCGTCAGTGAGTCCTCCGACACCTCGGCGAAGGCGGGAGTGCCTCCCGCCCACATCACGGCGTGGGCGCTCGCGGAGAACGTCAAGCTGGGCAGGACGACGTGGCGCGTGGCACCGATCGCCTGCAGCACGAGCATCAGGCCCGAGGTGCAGCTGGCCACCGCGACGACGTGCGCGACACCCAGGCGGGCTGCGACGGTCTCCTCGAGCTCGCGCACCGTCGGACCGTTGGTCAGCATCCCCGAGCCGAGGATGTCGGCGTACCGCCGCTCGAGGGCGCTGGTGTCGCCCAGCGCCGGACGCACCAGCGGCAGCCGCTCGCCGAAGACGGGGTCACCGCCGAGGACGGCCGGGAGGTCCCCGGTCCGCTTCCGCGGAGCCGCCTTCTTCGTGGTCGTGGTGGTCGGAGTGGTGAGCAGGGTCATGACGGTGCCCCTTCACGAGCAGGTTCGGACGGACGTCCCGAGGCGACGGCCTCGTACGGATGTGGGGTGCGCAGTGCCAGGAAGACCAGGACGAACGGCAGCACCTGGACGCGCTGGCGGGTGAGGATCCCGAAGTTGGCGAAGTTCGAGAACGCGAAGATGAAGGCCACGGTGTAGGCCAGGCAGAGGATCAGGTACGGCTGTCGCCGCAGCCGGCCGGGCACCTTGAGGATCGAGCGCCAGCCCAGGGCGACCAGCAGGAGGAGCAGCGTCCCCTCGAGGGCGGCCAGCATCATCTGGGCGCTGTTGGCCTCGATGATCATCGGCCGGAAGATCACCGAGAACGCGGCGATCGGGAAGTCGGTGATGCTGTCGACGCCCGTGGCCTCGAAGGACGACCCGCCCTTGTCGGTGCGCTCGGCGGTGTTGGTGATCGCCTCGTCGACCCCGGAGACCGAGACGTCCTGGACGTTGAGGAACGAGGCCGCCATCTGCACCGCGAACAGCCCGCCGACCGCGAGCAGCGTGGCCGAGGCGACGAAGGCCAGCGGCGTGAGCTCGGTGGCGGGGTTGGGGCGTCGCCGCAGCACGTGGGCGAGGGCCAGCGCCAGGAACAGGGCCGCCGTCACGTGGGGCCGGACCACGCCCGTCACCAGCATCCCGAGCACCAGCGGACCCCACCAGCGCTTGTAGCCGCTGAGCAGCAGCGCGCTGCCGTAGGCGAAGAGCCCGATCCCGAAGATCATGAAGGCTTCCTTGCCCAGGCTCGAGGGCCAGTAGAGCATCGAGGGCAGGAACAGGACGAGCAGCGAGTAGCGCCGGGCGTCACCGTCGGGCACCGCCACCCGGAAGGCCCGGTAGAGGAAGTAGCAGCCCCAGAACGCCATCAGCCCGAACACCGCGAAGGCCACGAAGATGCTGGGCCCGGTGATGGCGTAGAGCGTCCCGGTCAGGACCCTGACGAAGCCGGTGCCGATGAAGTCCTTGCCGATGTCGGCGGTGAGGTTGCCGGAGCGGTACTCGACGGCGAGCCGGGCCCCCTCGTTGTCGTAGACCGCGGCGTCGGACAGCCCGCCGTAGAAGAAGTAGGCCAGCCCGTAGCGGGCCGCGGTCGCCACGCACTTGAAGGCGAACGCCCACAGCAGCACCTGGACGAACCGCGGGTCGGGGTCGCGTCGCCCCGCGCGCAGCAGCATCGGCACCGTGCCGATCAGCAGCAGCGGGATCACGACCAGCGCGATCCACACCTCGTACGTCGCGTTGCTGGCCGCCCAGGCGGTGAGGCCGGCGTAGGAGGTCACGAGCAGCACCCCGGCGACCGCGACGGCCGAGGTGGCCCGTGGCGAGAGCGAACCCGTCATCAGAACACCTCGAGGTCGCCCAGCGAGAGCCGCCAGGACCGGGAGTCGAGGACGTCCGGCGGGCAGCCGGGACGAGGGTTGGCGACCAGGCCGATGCCGCCGCCCGGGGCCGGCAGGTAGCCGGCGGCCAGGGCGGCGCGGGCGACCTCGCTGCCCGGCGACGCGTGCAGCGCGACGTGGTCGACCCCGGCACGGCGCGCAGCCCGCAGCACGGCCCGCGCGGCACCGGTGTCGCCGGCGGCGACCATCACGTCGCCGAGCGTGAGCTCCGCCAGTCCCGCGCGGCTGCGGACGCGGCCGACGCCCAGGCCGACCAGCTCGCCGTGGCGCCGGACCGCGACCGCGCGGTAGTCGAGCCCCGGGGGTGCCGCGTAGCGCCACCGCAGGTACGCCGGCGTGATCGGCGTGTGCAGCCGGCCGGGCACCGCGCCGCGACCGAGCAGCGCCGCGACCTCGTCCTCGTGGGCCAGCACCTCGGCGGCCGTGGGCAGCGGGCTCCGCACCGGTCGTACGTCGGTCGCCGGGGCCACGGCGCTCGCCGACCCGGACGCGTTGGCGGCACTCGCTGCCCGCGCCCCGCGCAGGAACCGCAGCGGCCGCACCGGGCTGATCCGCACCGGGAGCTGGCCGACCTCCTGCCAGCCCATCCGCAGGTAGCCGGGGCGGCTGTCGGCGTTGGGGGTGTTGAAGACGAGGGCGATGCCCTCCTCGCGCTCGAGCTGGTCGAGCAGCTGCAGGGTGAGCGTCTTGAAGATGCCCCGTCGCTGGTAGTCGGGGTGGGTCGCGGTGTCGACGGCCCTGACCGCCCGCAGCCGGGCGTCGCCGAGCTGCAGCTCCCATCGCAGGAAGAGCCGCACCCCGACGATGCGGTCACCGTCGGTCGCGACCAGGCCGGGCGAGGCGCCGAACGGGCTGTCCCGGTGCTTCCACCGGAAGAAGTCGGAGGTGCGGCTGCCCGTCGGGCCACCGGCCATCGCGGTGGTGAGCAGGTCGAGCACCTCGGGCTCGTCGTCGACGCCGAGGCGGCGCACGGTGAGGGTCTGCGCGCCGCTCATCCGACTCCCACCTCCGCCCGACGACCGGCCACCGCCCGGTAGTGGGCGACCTGGGTGTCGGCCGCCCGCTGGATCGAGAAGTCGAGGGCGCGCTCCATCCCGGCGTCCGCGAGCCGCGCCCGGTCCCCGGCGTCGCCGGCCAGCCGCACCATCGCCCGCTCCAGGGCGGCCACGTCGCGGGGCGGGACCAGCACGCCGTCGACGTCGTTCGTGATCAGCTGCGGGATGCCGCCGACGGCCGTCGACACGATCGGCACGCCCGCCCCGAGCGCCTCGATCAGTGCGATCGACAGCCCCTCGTGGAGGCTCGAGAGGACGAACGTGTCGAAGGCGGGCAGCAGCTCGGGAACGTCGTCCCGCATGCCGAGGAACCGCACGGAGTCGCCGATGCCCAGGCGGGTGGCCAGCGAGCGCAGCTCGGCCAGCCGCGGACCGGTGCCGATGAGGACCAGGCAGGACTCCGGGAGCTGACGGTGCACCTTGGCGAAGGCCCGCAGCATGGTGTCGTGGTCCTTCTTGGGTGCCAGGTTGCCGACGGTCCCGAAGACGAAGCGGGCGTCGTCGATGCCCAGCCGTCGACGGGCGTGGCGGCGGGCGTCCGCCCCCCGACGTACGGTCGCCAGGTCGACGCCGTGCAGCAGCACCTCCACCCGCGGGCGGCGCAGCGGCCGGCTCGGACGGATCGACTCCGCGACCTGGTCCGACACCGCCCAGACCAGCTCGTTGCGGCCGATGGTCGCGGCGTTCACGACTCGCGTCGCGGGGTGGTACCGGTCCCAGGTGTTGTGCTCGGTGTGCAGCGCGACCGTGCCGTCGCGCACCAGCAGCCGGCCGGCGGCACCGACCAGCGGCGCGTGTGAGTGCACGACGTCGTAGCGGCGCTGCCGCAGCAGCCGCCGGAGCTCCACCGGCCACGGGGCCGGACCGTCACCGAGCGGGTGCACGGTGATCCCGGCGTCGCGCAACGGCTGCACGAGCGCCGTCTTGCGGGGCAGCCGGTAGGCGACCTCGATCGTGAGGTCGGTGCGGTCCATGGCGCGGGCGAGGCTCACGAGGAGCATCTCGGCACCGCCCCGGCCCAGCCCCTTGGCGAGCCAGAGCACCCTGAGGTCGGTCATGTCGCGCGCCGCCGGTTCCGGGTCTGGGCCAGCCCCGTCCGCAGCCGGCCGAGGTGACCGGAGTGGCGGGTGCCGAGGTAGGAGCGGTCGGGCAGCACGAGGGCGTGCACGAACGAGGCCCTGTCGTGCCAGGTCGGGAGGGCCCGGATGGAGGCGACCGACTTGCGGGCATAGCTGCTGTGCGATCCGTAGACCGCGAGCTCGGCGGCCTGGCGGGGATCGGTCCGGTACGCCTCGGCCCAGGC
Source organism: Nocardioides euryhalodurans (assembly GCF_004564375.1). Lineage (NCBI taxonomy): Bacteria > Bacillati > Actinomycetota > Actinomycetes > Propionibacteriales > Nocardioidaceae > Nocardioides > Nocardioides euryhalodurans. The sequence continues at coordinate 446,568 of NZ_CP038267.1, read as the reverse complement.
GGAGAGCGAGAGCACGTCGGCGATCCGCAGCTCGTGCCAGGCGTGCCGCACGGCCCGGGAGACGACGGCCTCGCCCCCGCTGGTGCGGATCAGGTGGTGCACCCGCTCGAGGTCCAGCGACCGGGTCAGCGCGAGCTGCGCGATGTCGCGCAGCGGCACCAGTCGCGGCGTCGCCTCGCCCAGCACCGCGTGGTAGCAGGCGTGGACGAAGCGCTCCTCCGCCGGCAGCGCCTGCAGCTGCCGCCCACCCATCCTGAAGGCCTCCGACCGTGCCCACAGCTCGTCGAGCCGCAGCCGCACGCCGAGCGGCCCCATCGTGAAGGTGCGGTGCAGGTCGAGCTCGAGCCCGTCCTCGGTCAGGAAGCTCGTGCCCTTGCTGAAGCGGCGGTCGAAACCGGGCCTCGGCTCCGGGTGCCGGCGGCGGTGGCCCCGGGCGATGATGACCTCGGTCGCCCGGTCGAAGTCGTCGCCCTGCACGAGCAGGTCGACGTCCCCGAAGGTGCGCCAGGCCGGCTCGGGGTAGTCGAGGTGCGCGAGCACGGGACCCTTGAGCGCCCGCACCGGGATGCCCGCGCGGTCGAGCTCGCCGACCGTGTCGAGCATGAAGCGCTCGAGCGACAGCACACCCGCGAGCGTCTCGACGTGGAGCCACTCGGTCCGCTCGACCTGCTCGTCGGTGACGGGCAGCATGCCGCTCTGGACGGCGGCCCAGAGCAGGCCGGTGAGCCGTTGGCTGCGTGCGTCGTGGAGGAGCTGGTCGAACTCCCCCGCTCCGAGCGGCTCGTCGGGGAAGTGCAGCAGGCTCCCCGCGAGCCCGTGGGCGGCCACGGTGCGGATGAGCGTGGCGTGGTGGGTCTGCGGCGCCCAGGTGGGGATCACAGCGCGTCCTCCTCGATCAGCCGCGCGACCACGCCGCGGTCGGCGAGGTCCTCGAGGCAGGCGGTGACCGCGTCGGGGTCGAGGTCCTCCCCCGTCTCCCGGCCGAGCCGGTGGGCGATCGCCGCGGCGTCGACGGGTTCGGCGAGCAGCCGCCACAGGACCGCGCTGCCGCCACCCAGGACGACCACCTCGTGGCCGGTCCCGTCGGGCAGCACGAGGACGTGGAGACCGGTGTCGCGCCACAGCACGGCAGCGACCCGGACGTACTGGCAGGTGGTGGCGATCGTGCTCACAGCGTCACCACCCGGTCGTCGCCGCGCTGGTGGAGCGCGTTGCGGGCGTCGAAGACCAGCCGGGCGTGCCGGGTGATCGCGGCCAGGTCGTACTCGGAGTGGGGCGTCAGCACCACCACCGCGTCGGCCGCCTCGATGTTGGCCCGGGTCAGCGGGGTCCGGCGCAGCGACATCCCGTGGCTGCGCAGTCGCGGCACGAACGGGTCGTGGTAGGTGATCCGCGCCCCCCGGCGGTCCAGCTGGGCGAGCGTCGCGACCGCCGCACTCTCGCGCAGGTCGCCGACGTCGGGCTTGTAGGTCACGCCCAGCGCCAGGATCCGGGCCTTGGGCAGCGCCACCCCGCGCTCGGCGAGCGCGTCGCTGATCCGTCGGGTGACGTACGCCGGCATCTCGGCGTTGATGTCCTGCGCGAGCTCGACCAGCCGGAACGGCCGGCCCGTGTCGCGGCGCGACTGCCAGGCGAGGTAGGTCGGGTCGAGCGGGATGCAGTGGCCCCCCACGCCGGGCCCGGGCTGGAAGGGCATGAAGCCGAACGGCTTGGTCGCCGCGGCCTCGATGACCTCCCAGGTGTCGATGCCCTGCTCCCCGCACAGCACCGCGAGCTCGTTGACGAGCGCGATGTTGACCATCCGGAACGTGTTCTCGAGCAGCTTGGCCATCTCGGCGGTGCGGCACCCCGACACCGGGAACACGTTGTCGACGACCGAGCCGTAGAAGGCGGCCGCCAGGTCCGTGGAGTCCTGCTCGATGCCGCCCACCACCCGCGGGGTGGTGCGCAGCCCGAACTTGATGTTGCCCGGGTCGATCCGCTCCGGTGAGAACGCGAGCCAGAAGTCCCGTCCCGCACGGAAGCGGGCCCGCTCGAGCAGCGGGGCGACGACGTGCTCGGTCGTGCCGGGATAGGTGGTCGACTCGAGGACGACCAGCGCTCCCCGGCGCAGCCGCTCCCCCACCTGGCGTGCCGCGGACTCGACCATCGAGAGGTCGGGCCGGTGGTCGGTCACCGGCGTCGGGACGCAGATGACGACCACGTCGGCCGTGGCGACGTCCTCGAAGTCCGAGGCGAACCGGAGCGAGCTGCTCTCCGACGCCTGGACGAAGAGCGGCTCCTCCACCCCCGGGACGACGAGCTCGCCGCGGGCGAGGGCGTCCACCCTTCCCTCGTCCACGTCGATCCCGGTGACCCGGAAGCCCTCGACGGCACAGGCCGCCGCCAGCGTGAGGCCGACGTACCCCTGTCCGATCACGCACACGCTCGCGGTGCGGTCCCCCAGTCGTGCCTCGAGATGGTGTCGTGCTGACGTGCTCATGGTCCCCCCAGATCCATGTCGACGTGCAGTGGTGGCGGTGCTAGTCCGCCTCGCCCGCGCCGGAGTCGGCACGTTCGGTCTTCGCGGTCTTGCCGTTCTTCTCGGTCTTCTCGGCCTTGTCGGTCTGCTCGGTCCTGTCGGTCTGCTCGGTCTGCTCGGACTTCTCGGCGACCGTGGCCTCCGGCGGGCTCGCCATCGGGTAGCCGTAACGCGCCCCCGCCGGACGGGTCCCGACCAGGACGGTGCCGAGCGCCGCGATCCCGAGCCGCGACAGCAGCCGGTGGCACTCCTCCGCCTGCCCGCGCGTGGTCTTGTTGAGGCGGCTCACCAGGAGCGTGACGTCGGCGTGCCTGGCGACGTCGAGCGCGTCGGAGACGGCCAGCATCGGCGGCGTGTCGATGAGGACGACGTCCGCGAGCGATCGCGCGGCCTCGATCATCGGCCCCACCGAGGCCAGCAGGGCCCCCGGGTGGTCGGTCTGGTGACCGCTGGTCGCGATCGTCACGCCGGCGATGCCGGTCTCACGCAGGACGGACTTGAGCTGGCGCCCCCGGTCGGCCGCGAGCAGGTCCGAGACCCCGGTGCCGTTCTCGACACCGAACACCTGGTGGACCCGCGGGTTGCGCAGGTCGAGCGAGAGCACGAGCACCCGCCGCCCGGCCTCGGCCATCACCGCGGCCAGGTTGGCCACGGTCGTGGTCTTGCCCTCGTGGGGCAGTGCGCTGGTCACGAGGATGGTCAGGCCACCCGGCTTGGCCCCCTTGGTGGCGGCGTCGGCCAACCCGGGGCTCAGCAGCAGCACCGAGCTGCGCAGGTTGCGGAAGGCCTCCGCCACGGTGCTGGCCGGCCGCGCTGCGCTGGCCACCCCGTCGCGGTGGTTCTTGGGCATCGTCGGGATCTCGGCGAGCACCGGGAGCCCGACGGCGTCCTCGACCTGCTCGCGGGTCCGCATCCGGGAGTCGAGCCGCTCGACGATCAGCGCCAGCGCGGCACCGAGCAGCAGCCCGAGCAGCGCCGCGATGCCGATCCTCGCCATCGGGTTGGTCGGTGCGGCGAAGGTCTGCGTGGCCTCCGGGATCGGGACGCCGGACTGGAGGACCTCCAGGATCGGGCCGCTCGAGTTGCCGGTGACTGTCCTGAGCTCGTTCTGCAGGAGGCTGTACTGCTCGTTCAACGAGGCCATCTCGGTCTGCTCGAGGGCGTTCGTGCCGCCGGCCTCGAGAGCCGTGATCTGCTCCCCGATGCGGTCCAGCTCCCGGTTGATCTCGCGAGCCCGGATCTTGTTCTGGCTCTCCTCCAGGTCCTTGAAGTACTGGATCGTGGTGTCCGCGAACACGTTGACGCGGTTCGCGGCGGCCTGCCCGTCCTCGTCCGTGGTCGTGAAGGTCAACGTGCTGGTCTCGGCGTTGGGCTGGACCAGCACCTGCGCGGCCAGGACTTCGGGCAGGCCGTCGTACTTCAGCTCGGCGGCCGCCAGGTCGGGGATGTCTCCCGTCGTCGCGTAGAGCGCCACGGTCGCCAGGCTGATCGGCACCTCGTCGACCGGCGCGTTGAGCGGCGTGATCAGGGTGGCCGTGGCCGAGTACGACGTGACGGCCGCGTCGGCCGGCGCCGCCTCCTCCGGCAGCGTCCACCACGCCGCGAGCAGTGCGACCACGCACGGCAGCAGCACCAGCTTCCATCGGCGTCGCAGGATGCGGGCGTACGACGTCACCTCCATGTCTGTGCTCCTTCCATCTCCGTGTCGGCTTCCCGGTCACCAACCACGGCGTGACGGGCCTGGAGCACGAGGGCGAGTGCCTCCCGCGCTGACTGCGAGTCCTGGTCCGCCGCCGCCCGCTCGATCAGCGTCACCGCTGACTGCAGGACGCCCGGGGCGACCGCCACGGGGTCGAGGCGGACGATGGACGGGTGGGACGTGGCGTGCTGTTGCTCGTCCGGCGAGTGCAGCTCCTCGGCGAGCTTCTCGCCCGGCCGGATGGCGGTGACCCGGATCTCCACGTCGGCTCCGGGCCGCTGCCCGGAGAGCTGGATCATCCGCTTCGCGAGGTCGAGGATCCGGACCGGCTCCCCCATGTCGAGCATGAAGATCTCGCCGCCCTCGGAGAGCGCCGCCGCGTGGAGCACGAGGCGCACGGCCTCCGGGATGCTCATGAAGTAGCGGGTCATCCGGGCGTCGGTGATGGTGACCGGTCCGCCGGCGCGGATCTGCCGGACGAACGTCGGCACGACCGAGCCCCGGCTGCCGAGGACGTTGCCGAAGCGGACCGCGCAGACCGTCATGCTGCTCGAGCGGCCGAGCACGAGGTGCTCACCGGTGAGCTTGGTCGTCCCCATGACGCTGGAGGGACGGACCGCCTTGTCGGTCGAGATGAAGACCAGTCGCTCGGTCCCGACCTCCTCCGCGCACTGCACGACGTTGCGGGTGCCGAGGACGTTGGTGTAAACGGCCTGCACCGGGTGCGACTCCAGGATCGGCACGTGCTTGAGCGCGGCGGCGTGGAAGACGATCTCCGGCCGCTCCTCCTCCATCACGCGCAGCAGGGAGGCGCGGTCACGGATGTCGGCGAGCCGCTGGCCGACCGAGCGCGGCAGCGGTGCGGCCGCGTCGAAGAGGTGGGTCTCGTCGTGGTCGACGAGGGTGAGCTTGGCCGGCGCGAAGGACGCCACCTGGCGGGCCAGCTCGGAGCCGATCGACCCGCCGCCACCCGTGATGAGGACCCGCTTGCCGCGGATCAGGTCCTTCACGGTCGCCAGGTCGGTGTCGACCTGCGCCCGGCCGAGGAGGTCCGCGATCTCGATGTCGCGGACGTCCTGCAGCGAGACCTGCCGGCCGAGGAGCTCCGAGGCCGGCGGCACGATGCTCAGGCCGGTGCCGAGGTCGCCGCACAGGTTGGCCACCCGGCGCACCAGCTCGGGCTCGGCCTGCGAGATCGCGAGCACGGCCCGCGTCGCCGCGGTCTCCTCGATGATGTCGGCGAGGTCGTCGATGCCACCGCGGACCTTGACTCCCAGCAGCCGCAGCCCGCGCAGCCGGGGCTCGTCGTCGACGAAGCCGACCAGCCGTGCGGAGTGGTGGAGCTGGATGTCCTTGGCCAGCGAGACGCCGACCTCTCCGGCGCCGATCACCACGAGGCGCTCGCCGTCGTGCCCGGACCCGTTCGCCTCGCGCCAGCGCAGCAGGCGCGACCAGAAGCGGATGGTGCCGGCGAGACCACAGCTGAGCACGGTCGCCACGATCGGGATCGACAGCGGCACCGGCCGTCCCGTCGCCCACACGACCGTCACCAGGACTGCCATGACGCCGAGCTGCGCGACCAGGATCTGCCTGGCCTCCAGGATGCTGGCGAAGCGCAGCACGCCGGAGTAGACGCCCGCGACGGCGTGCCCGGTGACGGTCACCACCACCGCGATGGGCAGGAAGAGCGTCAGACCGGCCCACGCCTCGGTCGGGACTTCCCCGTCGAAGCGCAGCAGCATGGCACAGAGCCATGCGACCCCCGTCAGTACGGCGTCTCCCGCGACCAGCGGTGCTGCTACACGTACCCTCGTTCGCACTCGTTCCCCGCTGAGTGCATTCATCGGCCGTCACCCCCCCAAGGATCGGCCATTCCCCGTCGTGGAAGTTACCCGCGGGATCTGCCGCAAGGGAACAGCCGGAGCCAAAGACGCGCAAACGGTTACCTTCCCAACAGCCCCGCCACAGAGGTCTCGCCACGTCTCCGGCCACCCCGCAGGGGCGATCCCGCAGTCGCGTCCCGAGCGCCCCACGAAGCCTCGTCCGGCGCCCGGATCCCATCTATTGCTGGGGATCAGGGCCCTGCTGGCGACCCGTCGTACCGCGGCGTGCCCGACCGCGACTGCACGAGACCGAGCCCGGCGCCACTCCGGTCCAGACCGGTTCAGACCACGCGCCCGGACGGCCTCAGGCCACGGTGGCCGGCTCGACGCCGTACAGCGCGAGCATCTCCGCGGTCACCGCGTCCGGCGAGAACCGCCGGGCCCGGGTCGCTCCCTCGACCCCTGCCGAGCGGCGGAGCGCGGCGTCCTCGGCGAAGCGTCGGACCGCCGCGGCGGCCGCTGCCACGTCCTCGACCGCGAAGACGGTGCCCGCACCCGTGCTGAGCATGTCGCGGATCGGTGGCAGGTCGGTCGCGACGACCGGGATGCCGTTGAGCATCGCCTCCGCGGTGATCCGGGAGAAGGACTCCTGCCGCGACGGGATCAGCACGACGTCACACCGCTCGTAGACCCGGCGCACGTCGATCTGGGGCTGCTCGAGCGTCACCTGCGGCAGCGCGTCGAGGCGCGCCCAGACCGGCTCGTTGAAGTCCGAGGGGTTGCGGCTCGTGAAGAGCTTCCACTCCAGGGGCAGGTCGGCCAGCGACTCGACGATGTCGGGCAGCAGGTCGAACCCCTTGCGCCACGTGGGCGCGCTGAGGTAGCCGACGGTGACCCGGTCTCCGGGCGGTGGCCGCGGGGCGACGACGTCACGGGGGTCGATCGGGTTGGGCACGATGTGCACGTCCGAGGCCTGGCACAGGCCGTTCTCGACCGCGACCTCGGTGGCCGTGGTCGACACCGCCGCCCAGGTCACCTTCGGCAGCACCCGCCGCCAGAGCGGCCCCAGCCTCCGCCCCCACTCCGACCCCACCGGGTCGTGGACCCAGACCGTCACCGGCACCCGGGTGACGACGGCCGCGGGCAGCGCGAGGTTGAGCCCGGTGGTCGCGTTGGCGTGGATGGCGGCCAGCTGACGGCGGTAGCGGACCGCGGTCAGCACCACCCGCAACGAGGCCAGCACCTGGACGAGGCGGCGCAACGGCGCCGCGATCTCCTGCTGCCGCCCGGGCAGGCGGGGGAGGTCGACGTACGCGTCGGCGAGACCACGGTCGCGCACCATCGCGACGAACGCCCCCTTGCCCGGTGCCGCGAGCACCCGCGTCACCTGGCCCTCGAGGCCCTCGAGCAGCGTGACCAGGCTGCGGTTGGAGCCGCCCAGCGGGGCGGGGCCGGCCACGAAGAGGACGTGGCGGCGCTGGGTCACGCGCGACCCCACAGGTCGAAGTCGGGGCCCACGAGCCCCCGCAGCTGCACCAGGTCGTCCTGGAGCTGCGACCAGAGCCAGTCCTCGAGCTCCGGCGACACCTGGGCGACGTCCGGCGGGATCGGCCGGCTCACCAGCTGGTGACCGCGGACCAGGACGTCCCGGGGGACGTGCTTGCCGAGCCCGGAGCGGCGCAGGAACCGGCGTCCCGAGTCGACGAGGGCCGGCGCCTTGCGCTTGTCGGCCGAGCGGTTCAGCTCCCGCTCCATGGTGCGCATCGGCGCGTCCGGGTCGACACCGAGGAACTCGAAGACCTGTCCCATGGTGCGCTCCCGGTCGTCGCGGAGGTGGTCGGTGGAGATGACCAGGATCCGGTCGCGCGCGACGTGCTCGAGGTAGAGCCCGATCTGGTAGGCGTAGCGGCTGCTGTCGAGGTAGTCGGGGTTCTCCCGGACCGCCTCCTCGAGCGGACGGCCTTCGCGACCGCGGTCGACGTAGTGGACGTACTGCGAGCGGATCCGCTGGACGGGGTTGCGGATCAGGTAGACGAGCTTGACGTCCGGCAGCACCCCGACGATGCGTTCCGGCACGCCGTCGTAGCGCGGGGCCTGGGTGTAGCTCGTGGACGCCTCACCGCGGGCCGGGAAGCCCTCGCTGTCGGCGAAGAAGGACTCGTAGTGCTCGAGCCCCCGCTGCCACCCGTTGGTGAAGAAGTGGAGCTCCTTGGGGCGCGACATGAACACCTCCGGATGGCTCCGGAGGTAGGAGGACAGGCTGGACGTGCCGGACTTCGCAGCCCCGATCACCAAGAACGTCGGCAGCATCCCGTTCGCCTCCCCGTGGCCCCGCCCACCGGTGCCGCGGTCGGCACGGCGTCGCGGCCGGCGTGTCTGGGCGCCCATGGTGGCACAACGCACCCCTCGGCGGCAGGGTCCGGAGTATCCTCCCAACCGCGTCCGCAGGACGCCACCAGTGCGGTTCCAGGGGGAGAGATGGCCGACGCGGGGTCGATGCGACTGCCCGACTTCGTCGTGATCGGTGCCATGAAGGCCGGCACCACCTCCCTCTTCCGCTGGCTCGGCACCCATCCGGGGTGCGACCTCCCGGAGGTCAAGGAGCCCCACTTCTTCTCCCGCGACGACGAGTACGCCCGGGGCATCGCCGCCTACCGCGACTACTTCGCCGCGACCGACCCGGCGCTGCTCACCGGCGAGGCCTCCGCGTCGTACGCCGACCCCCGCATCGCCGGCGTCGTCGCCGAGCGGCTCCATGCCGCGGTGCCGTCGGCGCGGCTGGTCTACCTCGTGCGACACCCGGGTGAGCGGCTGAAGAGCCACTTCCTCCACGAGCGGCAGCGTTCGCGGGAGCGGCGGTCGCTGCCCGAGGCCTTGGCCGACCCGGCGAACCCCTACGTCGCCCTGTCCTGCTACGCCGACGCCGTGACACCGTTCCTGCGCCGCTTCGGCAGCGACGCGGTGCTCCTCCTCCACCTGGCCGACCTCGCCGGCGCGGACGCTCCCGGCTGGGACCGGCTGACCGACTTCCTCGGCCTGGACCACGCCCCCGGGACCGACGAGCGGGCCAACGAGACGAGGTCGAAGGTGGCGTTCAACCCGCTGCTGCTCAAGCTGTGGGAGGCCGGGTGGCTGGAGCGGGTGGGGCGGCTCCCCGGGCCTGTCCGGCGGGCCGGCCGGGCCGTCCTCGGTCGCTCGACCGCGTCCCTGCAGGACCAGGCGCTGGAGGTGCGCGACCTCGTCCTCCCCGACCCCGTGCAGCGACGGCTCACCGAGCAGTGGGCGGGGGTGCACGAGCTGCTCGGGGCACCGGCGCCCCCGCTGGACTGGACCAGCCCAGAGGCATCGAGGTGAGCGATCCCATGGCGCACCCCGACCCCGAGAGGTACGCTCCGCGGGTCGGAGCATGGGCTAGGGGGCCGTGGTGTTGCCGGATTTCATCGTCATCGGTGCCATGAAGAGCGGGACGACCAGCCTGGCGCGATATCTCGGCGCCCATCCTGACGTCTTCTACACCCGGCCGCGTGAGCCGCGGTTCTTCAGCGACTTCCACGACACCGGGCTGGCGTCGTACGAGGCGCTCTTCGCGGACGCGCTCCCCCACCAGGTCAAGGGCGAGGGATCGACCAACTACTCCATCGCCGGCCTGCGTCCAAGGGTGCCCGAGCGGATCGCCGCGGTGTGTCCCGACGTCCGCCTGGTCTACCTGGTCCGCGACCCGGTCGAGCGGATCCGCTCGCTCTACCAGCACCGCCTCGAGCGCAAGCCAGACCGTCGGTCGATCGACCGCGCGGTCTTCGAGGTGCCGCTCTACCTCGAGTCGGCGCGCTACGGCGCCCAGCTCGACGCCTACCTCGAGCACTTCGATCGCGAGCAGATCCTGGTCATCTCCAACGAGCGGCTGCGCGACGAGCGGGCCGCCCTGCTGGCCGAGGTGTTCGCCTTCCTGGGGGTCGACCCCGACTACGTGCCCGACAACCTCGACCGGACCCACAACACCGGGAGCGACCAGCGCCGGATGCCCGCCCCGCTCACGATGGTGCGCGGCACCCTCGCCCGGACGCCGCTGCTCGAGCGGGTGCCGGTCTCGGCCAAGCGCGCCCTGCGTGACCGGACGATGCGGCGGCAGCAGCCCGGCGAGACCGTGGTCTCCGACGAGCTCCGCGCCCGCATCCACGACACCCTGCGCCCGGACCTGCAGCGCTTCCGCCAGATCGTCGGCCCGTCCTTCGACGTGTGGGGGCTGGCGTGACGACGGCCGACTCGCGGGTCACGCCCGCGGCCCCCGACGCTGCGCGGGACCCGCAGCCGCAGGAGCCGGCACCACGGGACGCGGTCGCGCGCCCGGGCCGGTCCTCGAGCGACGACGACACGACCTCGCGGGGCACGCTCTCCAAGGCCTGGGTGCTCTCCGACCAGCTGCCCCGTCGGCACATGGCGGTGCTGGTCGGCCTGTCGATCTTCGCCAGCGCTCTGGAGACGGTGGGCGCGGCGCTCATCGTCGTGGTGCTCGGCCTCGCCACCGGTGAGGGCGAGATCGCCCTGCCCGGCATCGGCGACGTGTCGGGCTTCGTGCCCGGCGACACGATCGACGCCAAGACGGTGTGGGCGGCCTCGGCGCTCGCGCTGTTCTTCGTGGTCCGTGCCATCGCGCTGATCGCCCAGACCTACATCCAGCAGCGGATCCTGCACCGGGCGGGCGCCCGGCTCTCGGCCCAGCTGCTCGACGGCTACCTCCGCAAGCCGTACGCCTTCCACCTGCGCCGCAAGACCGCCGAGCTCACCCGCAACACCTTCAACGGCGTGCAGGCGCTGGTGACCGCGGTCTGGATCCCGGTGGTGACGTTGCTGACCGACGCGCTCGCCACGGTCGTGCTGCTCGGCTTCATGCTCGTGATGTCGCCGGGGGCGACGTTCCTGGCGCTGGGGCTGCTGCTGCCGGTCATCCTCGTGCTGCTGCGCGTCATCCAGCCGCGGCTCAAGACGCTCGGCCGGATCAGCCAGGACGAGGCCCAGGCGACCTTCCACATGCTCCAGCAGAACCTCGTGGGCATCCGCGAGATCAAGCTCCACGGCAACGAGCCGTTCTTCGTGCGCACCTTCGCCCGGACCCGGATGCGCGCCGCGCGGGCCCAGTACGTCAAGGGCTCCACGCTCGCCCTGCCGCGGACGATCATCGAGACCACGCTGGTGCTGCTGCTGCTCGCCTTCGTCGCGGTGAGCGCGCTCGCCGGCAGCAGCGAGGGCGGCGCCGTCCCCGTCGTCGGCCTGTTCGCGTACGTCGGCTTCCGGCTGCAGCCGTCGCTGCAGCGCATCGTGCTCTCGCTCAACAACATCCGGTTCGCGGGTCCGGCGGTCGACGACCTCTACGCCGACTACGTCACCATGGACCACACCCGCCGCCAGCTGGTCGTCCGGCGACCCCTGCAGGCTCCGGAGAAGCCGCTGGAGGCGCTCCGGCTCAGCGCGGTCTCGTTCTCCTACGGCGACGACGAGCGGCAGGCACTCCGGGGCATCGACCTCGGCCTCGCCCGAGGCGAGTCGATCGGCGTCTGTGGCCGCAGCGGCAGCGGGAAGAGCACCATGATCGACCTGATCTGCGGCCTCCTGACACCCACGACCGGCCACGTCGAGGCGACGATCGGCGGCTCGACGTCGGACATCTCCGACGACCTGGCCGACTGGTACTCCCGGGTCGGCCTGGTGTCGCAGTCGGTCCACATGTTCGACGGGACGATCCGCAGCAACATCGCCTTCGGCGTACCGCCCGAGGACGTCGACGAGGAGCGGGTGCGGGAGGTCGCCGACCTCGCGCAGCTCGGCCCGATGCTGGCCGCACACCCCGACGGACTCGACGCCGAGGTCGGCGAGCGCGGGCTCTCCGTCTCGGGCGGCCAGCGACAGCGGATCGCGATCGCCCGCGCGCTCTACCTGCAGCCCGAGCTGCTGATCTTCGACGAGGGCACCTCCGCCCTCGACAACACGACCGAGGCGGCGCTGGTCGAGGCGATCGACGCGCTCCGCGAGGACCGGCTCATCATCATGGTCGCCCACCGGCTCTCGACGGTGCGCCGTTGCGACCGGATCGTCTACCTCAGCGACGGCAACGTCGCCGCCGAGGGCACCTACGACGAGCTGATGGCCTCGCACGAGGAGTTCAGCTCGATGGTGGCCCAGGGCGGTCAGTGACGGCCGGTCCCAGCAACCGGGTCCACTGGTCGACGACCGAGTCCAGCTCGAACCGCTCCAGGCACCGCGTCCGGGCCTCGGCACCCAGCCGCTCCCGGTCGTCGAGCGCCTCCTCGAGGCACCCGGCGAGGTCCGCCGCACCGGCGGTCCGCACCAGCAGCCCGGTCCGGCCGTGCTCCACCACGTCGGACACGAAGCCGACGTCGGTGCTCACAGCGGGGACCCCGCACAGGCCGGCCTCGATCAGGACTCCCGGCACGCCCTCGCTCTCGCTGGTCATCAGCAGCACGTCGCAGGCGTGGAGCAGCGGCACCACGTCGGTCAGGCTGCCGAGGAAGCGCGTGGTGCCGGGCACCTCGCCGGCCAGCTTCTCGAGCGCCGGACGCTCGGGCCCGTCCCCCGCGACGAGCAGCACCGCCCCGGGGACACGTGCCGCAGCCTCGATGGCCAGGCCGACCCGCTTCTCCGGCGAGAGCGCCCCGATGATCGCCACGACCCGGTCCGCAGGCTCTAGCCCGAGGGCCGCGCGGGCAGCCGTACGGCCCTCGCGCGTCGGTGGGTGGAACCGGTGGCCGTCGCGCATGTTGCGGATCACGAGCAGCCGCCCGGCCGGGACGTCGAAGTGCTCCTCGAGCACCAGGGCGGACTGCTCGGTCAGGGCCGCCACCGCCGACATCCTGCCCAGCAGGAACCGGACCCGCCGGTGACGCCACCGCTCCCCCGCCCAGAAGAGCGGGTCGCCGATGTTCTGGTAGATCAGCCGACGGCGCAGGCCTGCTGCAGCCAGCACCACCGCGGGCAGGGTGCGCGACCCGTGGGCGATCACCACGTCCGCGCCCCGCACCTCCGACCGGAGGCGCAGCAGCGTCCGTGGGCCGAGCGGGCTGGTGCCGAGCACGGGCACGCCGGCGAGCTCCGGGCCGGTGGTCCGGGCCAGCGCCACCAGCCTGGTGTCGTAGCCACGTCCGGCGAGGGCGTCGGCCAGCATCAGGGCAGCGGACTCCGCGCCCCGCGGCTGGTTCCGCGTGACGAGGTGGAGGACCCGCGGGCGTCGCTCAGCGGCCATCGCGCCAGCTCGGGACGTGCCCCCACACCTCGGCGAGCCGGCGGTCGTCGTCCTCGAACCGGGCGTACAGCTCGCGGGCGAGCCCCGCCTCGGCTCTCCGGGGCTCGGACTCCGTGGCGGGCCTGCTGAAGTTGCGGAACTCCTCGGGGTGCCAGTCCGCGAGGCCCAGGAAGCCGGTGATCCGGCTGAAGCACTCCACCGGGCGGGCGTAGAGGTCGGCGCTCTCGACGACCAGCAGGCTCGAGGACGGGTAGTGGGCCAGCCACCTCTCGAGCTGCTCGGCGTAGCGACCTCGGGAGAGGTAGGAGAAGCGCGAGTGGATGCGCGAGAAGTAGCCCGGGTCCGCCGCCATGCGGGCGAGCTCCGGCGCGAGGCGCGCCTCCTCGGCGGCGATCGCCTCCTCGAAGCCGAGGTCCTCGAAGCCGAGCTGGCGCATGTGGCGGTGGTGGGAGTACGCCCGTTCCACCGGGTCCCGGAGCAGTGCGACCAGCCGCGCCTCGGGCAGCAGGTCGGCCGCGCGCGCAGGCACCTCCGGGTGGAAGAGGTAGCTGGGCGTGGCCTCGAAGGTCCGCAGGGTGCGGTGGCGCCCCGCCGCCACGGCCGAGCGCGCCCGCAACGGGAAGTGCTGGCGGTACCAGGCCACACCCTCGGCGTGGTGGCAGTCGAAGTACTCGACCTCCTTGCGTAGCGGCTTGGCCACCTCGGGATGGGCGCACAGGTAGCGGTAGAGCGAGCTGCTGCCGCCACGCATGGTCCCGAGCACCAGGAAGTCCGGCAGCATCCGGAGCCGGGCGGTCGGCTTGCGGAGCGCGACCCGGCGTCGGGCGATGCGCCCGCGCTGCTGGACGCTCAGCTGCTTCCGGACGGCGTCGGCGACGCCCTGACCGGCCTTCATCGCCTCACCCCCTGGCGCGCCCGGAACCGCACGTGCGCGGAGCCTACGGCTGCCCGGGAGCCCGCGCAATTGTCTCCCCGCGGCGGCCCGCGACGGTCTAGTCTGTGCCCGTGCGCGAGGCGCTGAAGCGGGGGTTGTCGGTCATCCCGGGGGGACCGTCGAGCGGCGCCAGCCTGCTCATCTACCACCGCGTGGGCGGGGGCTCCCGCGACGAGCTCGACGTCTCGGTCGAGCAGTTCCGGGCCCAGCTCGACGCCCTCGCGGGCCAGCCGGTGGCGCCGCTGGGCGAGGCCGTCGACGCGCTCCAGCGGGGCGACACCTCGCCGCGGGTCGTGCTGACCTTCGACGACGGCTTCCGCGACGTCTACGAGAACGCCTGGCCGGAGCTGCGGCGTCGCGAGCTGCCGTTCACGATCTACCTCACGACGGCGTACGTCGGCGACTCGATGCGCTGGGAGGGCTCGACGGCCCGCGAGCAGGGTGCCCCGGCGCTGACGTGGACCCAGCTGCGGGAGATGGTCGACTCCGGGCTCTGCACCATCGGCAACCACACCCACACCCACGTACCGCCCGAGCTGCTGACGGCCGCGGAGCTGGACCGCTGCACCGAGCTGGTCGGCCAGGAGCTGGGCGTGGTCCCCCAGCACTTCGCCTACACCTGGGGCATCCCGGTGCCTGCGCTGGCCGAGGAGCTCTCGGCCCGGTTCCGGACCTGCGCCACCGGGGCGCTGGGGCGCAACCTGCCCGGCGTCGACCCGCTGCAGCTGGCGAGGATCCCGGTCCGGCGTACGGACCCGCTGCCGTTCTTCCGGGCCAAGCTCCGCGGCGAGCTGGTGCCCGAGCGGCTCTACGGCCGCATCGTCTCCGCGGCCAAGGGGGTGGGGATGCGTGGCTGAGATGCGGGCCGGGGCCGGCGCCGACGAGGTCGTGGTGCCCCGCTGGCGCGGGCCCGGGGGTCGGCCGCTGCGCGTGGCCCACCTGACCACCGTCGACATGAGCCTGGCCCTGCTGCTGGCCACGGAGCTGGCGGTCGACGTGGAGGCCGGGCACGAGACGTACGGCCTGTCCGCGCCGGGACGCTTCGTCCCGACGGTCACCGCCCTCGGCGTCGAGCACGTCCCGCTGCCGTCGCTCACCCGCTCGTGGGACCCGCGCCGGGACCTCCGGGGAGTGCGCGAGCTCGTGCAGGCGCTGCGTCGCCTCCGCCCCGACGTCCTCCACACCCACAACCCCAAGACCGGGGTGATCGGCCGGGTCGCGGGCCGGCTGCTCGGCGTCCCGGTGGTGGTCAACACCTGCCACGGGCTGTGGGCCTCGCCCTCCGACCGGCTGCGCCGCCGGCTGCCCGTCTACACCGCCGAGGTCGTGGCCTCCTGGTTCAGCCACGCCGAGCTCTTCCAGAACGCCACCGACCGGCAGACCCTGACGCCGTGGCTGCGGGCCGGCCGGTCCGAGGTGGTCGGCAACGGCACCGACCTCGTCCGCTTCCGCCACTCCCCCGACGAACGACGCCGGTTGCGCGCCGAGCTCGGGGTCGCCGACGACACGGTCGTCGTCGGCGGCGTCGGCCGGATGGTCGCCGAGAAGGGGATCCGCGAGTTCCTCGCCACGGCCGACCGGCTGACCGCGGCGCACGGCGACGACGTCGCCTTCGTCTGGGTAGGGCCGGACGACCCCGACAAGCCCGACGCCTGGGCCGTGGCCGGCACCGGCGTCCGGTTCCTCGGCGAGCGGTCCGACATGCCGGCTGTCTACAGCGCCCTCGACGTCTTCGTGCTCCCGTCCTACCGCGAGGGGTTCAGCCGCTCCGCGATGGAGGCGGCCGCGTGCCGCACCGCCATGGTCCTCAGCGACATCCGCGGCTGCCGCGAGGTCGGCGTCGACGGCACACACCTGCTGCTGTCTCCCCCGGGTGACGCCGACGCGCTCACCGACCGGGTCGGGCGGCTGGTCGCCGACGCGGACCTCCGGACCCGGCTGGCCCGCGCCGCCGAGCAGCGCGCGCACGCCGAGTTCGACCAGCGCCGGATCGCGGCGCGCTCCCTCACGACGTACGCCGACGTGGCCCGTCGTCGCGGTCTCGGCTGGACGGAGGTGCGGCCGTGAGACGGATGGTCGACGTGGTGGTGGCTGCGGTGTCAGGTGTGCTGCTGGCGCCCCTGATGGCGGTCGTGGCGACCCTGGTGCGGTGGCGGCTCGGCCGGCCGGTGATCTTCCGGCAACGGCGGATCGGCCGCGACGAGGTCCCCTTCGACATCGTCAAGTTCCGCACTATGCGTCCGGAGGCCTGGCCCGGTGAGCCGGACGCCGACCGCGACACCCGGCTCGGGCGGACGCTGCGCGGGCTGAGCGTCGACGAGCTGCCGCAGCTGTGGAACGTGCTGCGCGGTGACATGAGCCTGATCGGCCCGCGGCCGACCCTCCCTGAGCAGGTCGAGCACTACTCCCCGCGCCAGCACGGCCGGCACGCGATCCGGCCCGGCCTGACCGGCTGGGCGCAGGTCAACGGCCGCAACTCGATCTCGTGGCCGGAGCGGATCGAGCTGGACCTCTGGTACATCGAGCACCGGTCGCTGGCCCTCGACGCGCGCATCGTCGGGCGTACGCTGCTCCGTCTGGTGCGCCCCAGCGGGATCTACGGCGAGGGCGGGGTCAACCAGGGATTCCTGCCCGCCGGCGACGAGGGGACCCCGTGACGGCCGGCGGCCTCGGCCCCCCGCCCTCCTTCATCATCGCCGGGGCGATGCGCTCCGGCACCACGGCCCTCACGTCCTGGCTGCGGCTGCACCCCGGGGTGCACATGTCCTCCACGAAGGAGGTCCACTTCTTCGACCGGCACTACGACCTCGGCTGGCCCTGGTACGCCGAGCACTTCGCCGGCGCGCCGCCCGGGTCGGCCACGGGCGAGGCGACGCCCAACTACCTCTACCACCCCGAGGCGGTCACCCGGATGGCCACGGACGTGCCGGCGGCCCGGATCGTCGTCCTGCTCCGCGACCCGATCGCCCGCGCCCACTCCCACTACCTCCAGCGGCTGACCCGCGGCGGCGAGGAGCTGTCCTTCGGCGACGCGCTCGCCGCCGAGCGGGAGCGTCTCGCCAGTGGCGACGAGCTCGACCGGGCCCACTTCTCCTACGCCGACCGGGGCCACTACCTCGGCCAGCTGGAGCGCCTGCTCGAGCACTACCCTCGCGAGGCCGTCTCGATCCACCTCTTCGAGGACCTGCGCGACTCCCCCGTCGAGGTGTTCCGCGCCATCGCCGACTTCATCGGCGTCGACCCCACCACGGTCCCGGAGGCGGTGGGCGAGCAGGCGAACGCCTACCAGCAGTTCCGCTCGCTCCGGGTCCGCGCCGTCGCGGACCACCTCCCGGGTCCGCTGCGCCGGGCCGTCGGCCGGCTCAACCGGGTGGAGGTCGACGCCTACCCCGAGGTCGAGCCCGCGGTCGTCGAGCGCCTGGCCGCCGAGTTCGCACCCGAGCGTGAGGCCCTGGCGCAGCTCCTCGGTCGCGACCTGCACGAGTGGCGTCGCTGACGCCAGGCCCCTACGGCGGCGCGCCCGGTGCCTGTCGCTCGACCCGCGGTGCCGAGAGCGCGCCCCCGACGACCATCGAGAGCGCCAGCAGCACGCCCCCGAAGTGGAGCACGTAGTCGACCGAGGCCGGGAGCAGCAGGATGCCGAGGAGCACAGCCTGTCGTCCCAGCGCGAAGGAGGCCCAGCCGACCAGGAGCGCGAGCAGCCCGAGTCCGACGAAGCCGAGCTCGGCGCCGGTCTGCAGGACGTAGGAGTGGGCCCACGCGAGGTCCGGGTCGGCGCCCGTGGGGCTCTCCTCGGAGAACCGGCCCGGCCCGATGCCGGTCACGGGCTCGCGCAGCAGCAGGTCCCACGCCTCCGACCACAGGTCGAAGCGTTCCTCCGACAGGGCGGAGACCAGCAGGCGCGGTCGTGGCAGCAGCCCGGCCGCCCACGCGACCGTCAGCAGGACGGGGACGAGCAGCAGCACCGCGGCCACGACCGCCCAGAGCACCGTGGGCCCGAGGTGGCGCGTGACGCTCCACCCCGCGAGCAGCACGGCGGCCAGGGCCGCCGCCTGCGCGTCCTGGGTCGCGCACGCCACCGCCGCTGCCAGGGAGATCCCGGCCGCGGCGCCCCGCCAGGCCATCGGCCGGCCGCTGGTCGCGACGACCGCACCGGCCGCGGCACACAGGACCAGCGCGGCGTTGGCGTTCATGTAGCCGAGAGGGGCGGTCATCGCCTCACCGGAGACCGGCTGCGGCCAGGCGAGCATGAGCACCACCAACGCGCCCGCGAGCACCAGCAGCCCCGGCGTGGCCGGGTCGTGCGTCCCGAGCAGGAAGCCGGCGACCAGCCCCACCGCCAGCAGCACGTACGCCGCCCCGGCCGCTCCGGCCTGCGGGGCCTCCGGCGTCGACAGCAGGGCCCACGCCGCCGCCAGGCCGAGCAGCAGCAGTCCCACCGGGAGGGATCGCGCAACACTCCTCACGCGGCCCACCGATGCGGGAGGATGCTGACGTGATCATCGCGGGAGCAGGTGGCGTCGGCCGGGAAGCACTCGACGCCTGCCTCGCGGCGGGCCTGGCCGTGTCGGGGTTCGCCGACGACGGGCTCGCTGGCGGCCGCTGCCGCGGCCTCCCGGTGGGGCGGCCAGACGAGGCGCCGGCCGGCTCGGCGTACGTCGTCGGGATCGCCTCCCCCGCGGTGCGGCGCCGTCTGGTCGCCCTCCTCGACGCGCGGGGGCTGGAGCCGGTCACGGTGGTCCACCCGCGGGCGATCGTGGCTCCGGAGACCACGCTCGGCGACGGCTGCCTCGTGCTCGGCGGGGCCCACGTCTCGAGCAGCATCACGATCGGGGACCACTGCCAGGTCCACTACAACGCGACCGTCGGCCACGACACGGTGCTCCGCGATTTCGTGACGGTCTATCCGGGCGCCAACGTCTCGGGCTCCGTCGTCCTCGAGGAGGACGTGACGGTCGGCAGCGGCGCGGTCGTGCTGCAGGGCCTCACCGTGGGGGCCGGCGCCTTCGTCGGTGCCGGAGCCGTCGTCACGCGGGACGTCGCGCCCGGGCAGGTCGTGGTCGGTGCACCGGCGCGGCCGACTCACCCACGCTCCTGAACGAACCACGCGATCGTCTCGTCCAGTCCCTGCTCGAGCGGCACCGGCGTCACCCCGGGGAAGAGCCCCAGGAGGCGGGTCGGGTCGGCCTGGGAGTGCGGGACGTCGCCGGCCCGCGGCGGTCGCCGGTCGAGCTCCACCGGTCGCCCGAGGCGCTCCTCGAGCATGCCGATCAGCACCTGGAGGGTGGTCGAACCGCCGAAGGCGAGGTTGACCGGCTGCGGCGAGGTCACCCGGCGGTGGGCCGCCTCGGCCAGCACCCGCACGACCGTGCCGACGAAGGTGAAGTCGCGCGACTGGGTGCCGTCACCGTCCAGCGGCAGCGGGCGCCCCTCCAGCGCTGCCGACACGAACTGCGGGATGACGGCGGCGTAGGCGTGGCCGGCCGCCTGCAGCGGGCCGAAGACGTTGAAGAAGCGGAACGGCATCGTCTCGAGGCCGTAGACGTGCGCGAAGGCGGTGGCGTAGGACTCGGTGGCCAGCTTGCTGACGGCGTACGGCGACATCGGCACGCACCGCAGGTCCTCGTGCTTGGGCAGCTCGGGGTTGGCGCCGTAGACCGAGCTCGACGAGGCGACCGTGACGTGGGGCGGCGTCGGGCTGCGCCGGGCGGCGTCGAGCACCATGAGGGTGCCGGTCGCGTTGGCGGCGTGGCTGGTCAGCGGGTCGGCCACCGAGCGCGGCACCGACGGCACCGCCGCCAGGTGGACGACAGCATCGGCGGACGGGACGACCGCGTCGAGCAGCGTCGCGTCGAGGATCGAGCCCTCCCGCAGCTCGACGTCGACGCCGTCGAGGTTGCTCCGGAAGCCCGTGGACAGGTCGTCGACGACCACCACCTCGTCGCCCTGCTCGACCAGCAGCCGCGCGAGGTTCGCCCCGATGAATCCGGCCCCGCCGGTCACGACCACCCTCATCTGCGTCCCCCGTGTCTCTCTCAGGTCACCGGACGGTTCTCGTACGGCGTCGACAGCACCACCGTGGTCCGGGACGACACGCTGGCCGCCGCCCGGATCCGGGCCAGCAGGTCCTCGAGGTCGGCCGGCGTCGCCACCCGCACCTTGAGGATGTAGGACTCCTCCCCCGCCACCGACCAGCACGACTCGATCTCGGAGATGTGGCGCACCCGCTCGGGGTAGTCGTCCGGCGCGGAGGGATCGATCGGAGTGATCGAGATGAAGGCCGTCAGCGGCAGGCCGATCGCGTCGTGGTCGACCGAGGCGCCGTACCCGGTGATGAGGCCGCGCTGCTCGAGCCGCTTGACCCGCTGGTGCACCGCGGACGTCGAGAGCCCGGTCGCCTTGCCGAGGTCGGTGTAGGACATCCGTCCGTCGACGGCGAGCAGCTCCACGATCTGTCGGTCCGTGGCCTCGAGGAGTACGCGCGTCACGCGGGCCACAGTAGCGGGATCGGCGGCCGTCGCGGCCTGGATCGGCGACGACTCCGCGGCAGCGTCGGTCGCGGGTGCCAGACTGGCGCGCGTGACCGAACGCCTGATGCTGCTCGACACCGCCTCGATGTACTTCCGCGCCTTCTTCGGGGTGCCGGAGATCAAGGCCGACAACGGCACGCCCGTCAACGCCGTCCGCGGCCTGCTCGACTTCATCAGCAGGCTCGTCGGCGAGTACCACCCCACTCACCTCGTGTGCTGCTGGGACAACGACTGGCGGCCGCAGTGGCGCGTCGACCTGATCCCGTCCTACAAGTCGCACCGCGTCGTCGCCGCCCGTCCGGGGGACCAGCCCGACATCGAGGAGGTGCCGGACCCGCTCGAGCAGCAGGTGCCGGTGATCCGGGCCGTGCTGGAGGCGTTCGGGATCGCGGTCGTCGGGGTCGACGGCTACGAGGCCGACGACGTCATCGGCACCCTCGCGACCGGGGCCGGGATGCCGGTCGACGTGGTCACCGGTGACCGCGACCTCTTCCAGCTCGTCGACGACGAGGCCGGCGTCCGGATCCTCTACATCGCCCGCGGCGTCGGCAGGCACGAGCGGGTCACCGCCCAGGTGGTCCGCGACAAGTACGCCGTCGAGGCCCACCAGTACGCCGACTTCGCGACCCTGCGCGGCGACGCCTCCGACGGCCTGCCCGGCGTGGCGGGGGTCGGCGAGAAGACCGCGGCGACGCTGCTGCAGCGTTTCGGCGACGTGCCCGGCATCCTCGCCGCCGTCGAGGACCCCGACTCCGACCTCGGTCCCAACCCGCGCAGCAAGATCCGGGCCGCGGCCGACTACCTCGCCGTCGCCCCGCAGGTCGTCGCCGTCGCCCGCGACCTGACCCCGGCCGATCACGACGCGACCCTCCCCCGGGAGCCGGCCGACCCCGAGCTCGTGGCCGCGCTGGCCCAGGAGTTCAACCTCTCCGGGCCGGTCGACCGGCTGGTCGAGACGCTCGCCTCCCGCTGACCACGCGCTCGTTACGGTGGAGGCATGACTCGTATCGCCGTCGTCGGAGGAAACGGACAGATCGCCCGGCTGCTCCACCCCATGCTGCTCGGGGCGGGACACCAGCCGGTGGCGCTCGTGAGGTCGGCCGAGCAGGCCGCCGCGCTCGAAGCGACGGGGGTCGAGACCCGCCGGCTCGACATCGAGTCCGAGGACGCCGCGGGGTTCGCGGCCGCCTTCGAGGGCTGCGAGGCCGTGGTCTTCGCCGCCGGAGGCGGGCCTGACGGCAACATCGAGCGCAAGCGCACGGTGGACCTGGAGGGCTCGCTGAAGTCGATCGAGGGTGCCACCGGCGCCGGCATCCGCCGGTTCGTCCAGATCTCGGCGATCGGCGTCGACGAGCCGCTGGGCGACGACGTCGAGCCGGTGTGGCGGGCCTACGTCGAGGCCAAGCGCGACGCCGACGCGGCGCTGCGCGCCAGTGCCCTCGACTGGACGATCCTGCGACCGGGCCGGCTGACCGACGACCCGGGGACCGGGCGGGTGCAGCTCGGCGCGGACCTGCCGCGTGGCGACGTCCCCCGCGCCGACGTCGCCGAGGTCGTGGCCGCCGTCCTGGAGTCACCCTCCTCGATCGGCAGGCAGTGGGTCCTCGTCGAGGGCGACTCCCCCGTCGCCGAGGCCGTCGCTGCGGCTGCCGGCTGACCGGATCCTCCGATAGTCCGTCACGGATCGGTTGTGGATCGGCTCGCGTCACGACCGATTCGTGACGCACTATCGATCCGGGCGCCTCACTCGGTGAACGAGGAGTAGGCGACCACGCCCCGCTTGAGCCGGCGTACGGCCTCGCGGGCGGTCTCGCGCAGGGGGCCCGATCCTGCGGCATCGGCCACCTGACCGGTGAGGTCGAGCAGCTGCTTGACCCACCGGACGAAGTCTCCGGCGGCCAGGTCGGTCACCGTCAGCACGTCGTCGAGCTCGTCGCCCTCGGCCCACCGGTGGGCGGCCCACGCGAAGCCGAGGTCGGGTTGACGGAGGAAGTCGAGCCGGTGGTCGCGCTCGAGCGCGTCGAGCTCGCTCCACACGTGGACGGTGGCCGCGATGGCGTCGCGCACCGGCCCGGGGGGCATCCGGGGCGACGAGGCGTCGTCGGGTCGACGCGCCTCGAAGACCAGCACCGACAGGGCCGAGGCGAGCTCCGAGGCGTCCAGGCCGTCCCACAGGCCGCGTCGCAGCGACTCCGCAGCCACCAGGTCCATGTCGGAGTAGAGCCGCCGCAGGTGGCCGCCGCGATCGGTGACCCGGTCGCCCTCGAGGTAGTCCAGCGCCGTCAGCACCTCGCAGACCCGGTCGAACTGCCGCGCGACGGTGTTGGTGCGCTGCTCGATGCGGCGCCGCAGCGTGGCCGAGTCGCGGTCGAGCTTGAACCACCGCTCGGCCCAGCGTGCGTGCTGCTCGCGATCCGGGCAGTCGTGGCACGGGTGCGCCCTCAGCTCGCGCCGGAGCTTCTCGACCCGCTCGTCGCCTCGGACCTCCCGCTCGGTGCGCCGGGGCGGGGGCGGCGGCGTCAGGTCGTGCGTCCGGTTGCGCAGCGTGGACGCGAGGTCACGCCGCATCTGCGGGTTGCGGCCGTTGAAGCTCTTGGGCACCCGGATCCGGGTGGCGGCGACGACCGGGGTCGGGAAGTCGAGCAGGTTCAGGCGGCGCGCCTGCCGATCGGCGGTGAGGACGTAGGGGCGGGGCTCCTCTCCCGCTGTGCCGGGGTCGATGACGACGGCGAAGCCGGCGAACTTGCCGGCGGGCACCTCGATCACGTCACCGATCCTCAGCCGCCGCAGCGACCCCACGACCTCGCCCCGACGGTCGGCCTTGCGCTCCCTGGCGGCCGACTTCTCGAGGTCGGAGATCGCGCGGCGGATCCCGGCGTACTCCATGAAGTCGCCGCGGTCGCACGTCGCCGCCTCGGCGTAGCCGGCGAGCGCCTCGTCGCTCTTGCGCAGCTGACGCGCCAGCCCGACCACGCCCTTGTCGGCCTGGAACTGGGCGAAGGACTGCTCGAGGAGGTCCCGCGAGCGGGAGCGCCCGAACTGGTGGACCAGGTTGACCGCCATGTTGTACGACGGCCGGAAGCTCGACCGGAGCGGGTAGGTCCGGGTCGAGGCGAGCCCGGCCAGCTCGCGGGGGTTCATGCCCGGCTGCCAGAGCACCACCCCGTGGCCCTCGACGTCGAGGCCGCGACGCCCGGCCCGGCCGGTGAGCTGGGTGTACTCCCCCGGCGTCAGGTCGGCGTGGGTCTCGCCGTTCCACTTGCTGAGCTTCTCGATCACGACCGTCCGGGCGGGCATGTTGATGCCGAGCGCCAGGGTCTCGGTGGCGAAGACCACCTTGCACAGGTTGCGCACGAAGAGCTGCTCGACGACCTGCTTGAAGGCCGGCAGCATGCCCGCGTGGTGGGCGGCGACGCCGCGGGTGAGGCCGTCCAGGAAGTCGTGGTAGCCGAGGACGTGGCGGTCCTCGTCGGGCAGGTGGCGGCACGCCTCCTCTACGAACGCGAAGATCGTGTCGCGCTCCTCGGGGGTGGTGAGCCGGACGTTCGCCGCCAGGCACTGGGTCACCGCCGCGTCGCAGCCGACCCGGCTGAAGACGAAGTTGATCGCGGGCAGCAGTCCCTCGCGCTCGAGCCGGTCGACGACCTCGACCCGGCTGGGGATCCAGACCCGCCGGCCGTTGCCCACGCTGCGCGGGTTCTTCGACGACCCGGGCCGGCCCTTGCGCGGGGAGCGGCGGTCGCGCATCAACCGGCTGCTCGCCCAGTCGTCGCGGGCCACCCGCTCGAGCTCGCGGTTGACGGGCGTGCCTTCCTTGACGAAGCCGGCGGCGGCGTCGACGTCGGAGACCGCGAACAGGTCGAGCAGCTTCCGGCCGACCATCACGTGCTGGTAGAGCGGCACCGGGCGGCGCTCCTCGACGATGGTGTCGACCTCGCCGCGCACCGTCTGCAGCCACTCGCCGAACTCCTCGGCGTTGGACACGGTCGCGGACAGCGAGACCAGGGCCACCGACTCGGGCAGGTGGATGATGATCTCCTCCCACACCGCCCCGCGGTCGCGATCGGCGAGGTAGTGGACCTCGTCCATGACCACGAACCCGAGGCCGAGGAGGGTGCGGGAGCCGGCGTACAGCATGTTGCGCAGCACCTCGGTGGTCATCACGACCACCGGGGCCTCGCCGTTGATCGTGTGGTCGCCGGTCAGCAACCCCACCCGGTCCTCGCCGTAGCGCGCGACGAGGTCGTGGTACTTCTGGTTGGACAGCGCCTTGATCGGGGTCGTGTAGAAGCACTTGCGGCCCGTGGCGAGCGCGAGGTGGATCGCGAACTCCCCGACGATCGTCTTGCCGGAGCCGGTCGGCGCCGCGACCAGGACGCCCCGACCCTCCTCGATCGCGTGGCAGGCCTCGACCTGGAAACCGTCGAGCGGGAAGTCGTAGAGGCCGGTGAAGTCGTCGAAGACGGGGTGGCCGGCGCTGGGCCGGACGTCAGGAGAGGACACTGAGTGCTCCCGGCTGGCTGGTGATGGTCAGGGGCAGCCCACCGATCCGCTCGCCGTCGGCGTACGCGACGATCCCCGGTGCCGCCACCGTCACGCTACGCACCCGGTGGTGCTCGTACTCCGGCAGGTGCACGTGGGTGCCGCGGAACAGCTTGGGGTACGCCCGCACCAGCCCCGGCCTGCTCATCGGCCGGATCACCACCACGTCGAGCAGGCCGTCGTCGAGCAGCGCCCCCTCCGTGATCCGGAGCCCGCCCCCGAAGGACGGCCCGTTGCCGACCGCGACCAGCATCGCGTCGAGCCGGTGGACCTCTCCGTCGAGGTCCAGCGTGTAGGAGATCGGCTCGAAGGTACGCAGCTCGGCCAGCGTGGCGAGGTTGTAGCGCATCTGGCCACGCGGCCAGGTCATGGCGTTGGCGCGCTCGTTGACGACCGCGTCGAAGCCGGCCGCGAGCACCGTGACGAAGTACGTCGGTCCGGTGCGGGCCAGGTCGAGCCGGCGCGGCGTCGAGGCGACGACCCGGTCCGCCGCGGCAGCCGGGTCCTTGCGGGGCAGGTCGAGGTAGCGGGCCACGTCGTTGCCGGTCCCGGCAGGGACGATCCCCAGGTGGACCCCGGTCGCGGCCACGGCCTGCACCCCGAGGTGGACCATCCCGTCGCCGCCGACCACCACCAGCGCCCAGACCCCGTCGGCCACGGCGTCGCGCGCGAGGTCGAGCGACTCGCCGGCGTCGCCACCGACCAGGTCGCGGACCACGAAGCCCGCCTCGCGCAACCGGCGGAGGGCGACCGCACGTGCCGCCAGACCGCGCCCCTTGCCGGCCGTCGGGTTGGTCAGCAGGGCGACCTCGCGGGCCACCGGAGCCGTGCCCGCGTCCATGGGACCCGACCCTACTGCCGCGGGTCGCTAGCGTCCGGCACGGCGCGGCGACCGGTCTCCGATCCGCAGCCGGGCACCGACGTGGTCGGGCGAGGCGCCGACGGCCTTCGCGAGCCGCCGCAGCGCCTCCAGCACCCGGTCGGCGTCGAAGCCGGTTCCGGGGACGCCCATCACCAGCCGGCCGTCGTACTCGGCGAGGAGCACCTGGTCGTGCTGCCACGCCTGGTGGGCGCGGGAGCGGCCAGCCTCGTCGACCACGGGGGCCGGGTAGGCCTCGTCGACGGCGAGCAGGTCGCAGGGAAGCCGTTCGCCCGCGGTGTCGGTGAGGTCGCCGTGGACGAGGTGGCCGGTCCGGAGCCCGGTCTGGGACTCCCAGGTCACCTCGCCGGTGCCGAGCCACTCCGGCAGGTCGAACGGGTCCACCTCGGACAGTCTCGGGGTCGCCACGGGCTCCACCCTGTCAGACCGTCCCGGCGCGTCGTCAGATGGGCGAGAGCTCGTCGTCGGCGAGCCCCGCGGCCGGGTCGGCCTGGGCCCGGCGCTTGTCCAGGAAGCGCGCGATCACCTCGGAGATCGCGAACAGCACGACCATCGGCACCGCGAGGAACAGCATCGTGAAGGGGTCCGTCGAAGGGGTCGCGATCGCCGCGAACACGAAGGTCCCGATGACGATCCACGCCCGGTGGGCGCCCAGGGCGGCGCCCGGCAGCACGCCGGCGAGGTTGAGCAGGATCACGAACACCGGGATCTCGAAGGCGATGCCGAAGACCAGCAGGGTCCGGATCAGGAAGGTGAGGTAGTCCCCGAACTCCACCAGGTTGGTGAGGTCGCCCGGGGTGAGGCCGATCAGGATCTCCAGGCCCTTGGGCAGCGTGAGGTAGCCCAGCACGACGCCGGCGAGGAAGAGCGGGCCCGCGATCGCGGCAAAGACCCGACTCCACTTGCGCTCCTTGTCGTGGAGCCCGGGCAGGATGAACGCCCAGATCTGGTAGAGCCAGAACGGGCTGGTCAGCACCACCGACACCAGGCCGCACAGCTTGAGGTAGAGCATCAGCGGGCCGCCGGCGCCGGCGATGGTCGCCTCGGTGCGGACGTCCTCCCCGAGCGCGGCCTGCGCCGCGGCGTACGGCTCGAGGACGAGCGCGAAGATCTGGTCGAAGAAGAACAGCGACACCACCAGGCCGACCGTGATCACGACCGCGATCTTGAGGACCCGGGCGCGCAGCTCGCGCAGGTGGTCGGAGAGCGCCATCTTCCCGTCGGGACCGACGGGGTGATGGGGCTTTCCGGCGAAGAGACCGAGGAAGCCTGAGACCCTCACCGCCGGGTCAGGTCGTGGTGTCGCGCTGCTCGCGGACCACCGGGTCGTCGCTCACGACGTCGGTCTGGGCCTGGGCGTTGCGGGCCTCGATCTCGCGCTGCTCGGGCGTCTTGGACTCGTCGTCCTCGTCGTCGATCAGGCCCTTGGTCTCGGCCTTGAAGATCCGCAGCGCCCGGCCGCTGCCGCGTGCGAGCTCGGGCAGCTTCTTGGCGCCGAACAGCAGCAGGATCACGAGCACGATGAGCATGAGCTCCCAGCCACCTGGCACAGCGATCAGCGCATTCATCAGCAGTTCCTCACATCCCGGTCTCGGTCTTCCACTACTGTACGCCGCCTCCGTCGTAGAGGCTGAGCGTTGCCTGTGCCCGGGAGGTGAACTCCTGATGATGTCCCTCGGGCGAGACCACCCGCGCGTGCGGCGCGAGCCGCAGCAGCAGGCGCGTCAGCCAGCGCCGGTCCGCCACGAGCAGGTCCGCCTCGAGGGTGCCGTCCGGCCTGGGACGGACCTCCTCGACCTGGTGGTACTCGACCACCCACCGTACGGCCGGGTCCAGCAGCAGCGTGACCCGCTCCGCGTCGGCGGCGAAGTCGAAGAGCCCCTCACCGAGCTCGCGGGCGTCCTCGACATGGGCGGAGACCGGCGTGTCGAGGACGGTCGCGGCGTGGATCCGGTCGAGCCGGAAGAGCCGGTCGTCCTCGGCGCTGTGGCACCACGCGTCGAGGTACGTCGCCCCGCCGGTGCTGAGCAGCCGACGCGGGTCGACCACCCGCTCGGTCTGCTCGTCGCGCGCCGGGACCCAGTAGGTCAGCCGCACCTGCCGGCCGGCACGGGCGGCGTCCTCGAGGTCTGCGCGCAGCCGGGCGAGGCGCGCGTCCGCCGGTTCGCTGCCGGGGTCGATGACCGCGGTCGTCCTGGCCTCGGTCGCCCCCTGCAGCTTGGCCAGGGCACGGTCCACGACCTCCCGCGTCTCGTCGGTGGCGCCGCCACGCATCGCCAGCAGCGCCACCATCACGGCGGTCGCCTCGGTGGCCGTCAGCCGCATAGGCCGGGCGAGGTAGTCGGCGTTGGAGACGCGGATCAGGCCGTCGCCCTCGGCGCCCTCCAGGGCGTCGAGGTCCACGTCGATGAGGTCGTCGGGGTAGCCGTCGGGGAGCCCGCACATGAAGAGCACCTTGAGGTCCTTGACGACCTGGGCAGGGGCCACCCCCAGCGCCTCGGACGCCTCGGTGAGGCTCACCTCGCCGCGGGAGTGGAGGTAGGGCACCAGCGTCAGCAGCCGCGCCACCTGCTCCTTGGCCCCGCCCGGCCCGCTCATGCCGACTCCCCCGCCAGGCTGCGGGTGAGCCGGTCGACGACCACGCTGCGCAGCGACGCGGGCTCCTCGACCCAGACGTCAGGACCGTGGGCGAGCACCTCCTCGGCGAGGTCCACCCCGCCCCGCTCGAGCAGCAGCCGGTCCCAGCCGGTGGTCGCGTCCGGCCCCTCGACGGCGGACTCGACGGTGCTGGCCGCGCGGCGGAACGCGTGACCGCTCCCGGTCCGGACCAGCAGCGTGACGGGCTCGGCGGCCGTGGGTGGGACGAAGCGCCGGGTCACGTCGCGGATGTCCAGCCCGGCGGGGACGTCGTACGCCTGGGGTCGGCCGACGCGGCGGGCGCTGCCCTGCACGCGGGAGAGCCGGAAGACCCGCTCCTCCCCGCGGTCGAGGTCGAGGCCGACGGCGTACCAGCGGCCGGAGTAGCGCACGACCCCCCACGGCTGGATCCGCCGCGTGGCGACCTCCTGGCCGGGGCGCTGGTAGTCGAACTCCACCTCGCACCGCTCCTGGGCCGCGTCCCAGAAGACGTCGAACGCCGGCTCCTCCGCCCCGAGTCGAGGCTGCACGAGGTCCAGCGCCCCGGCGTCGACGGGGACGCCGGCGGCAGCGAGCTTGCGGACCGCCTCGGTCGTCGCCTCGGCGAGCCGCGCGTGCTCCCAGACCTTGGTGGCGAGCCCGACGACCTGGGCCTCGTCGGCGCTCAGCTCGATCTGGGGCAGCTGCAGCTCGTCGGCGCGGACGCGGTAGCCGGGCTCGTCGTCGAAGTAGGCGTCGAGGTGCCCGACCTCGATCGGGACGCCGAGCGAGCGCAGGTCGTCCTTGTCGCGCTCGAACATCCTCTCGAAGGCCTCGTCGCCCGCGTCGGGGTAGAGCAGCTCGCGCACCTTGTCCTTGGAGACGTAGCGCTGCTGCACGAGCAGCATGATGAGCAGCTTGAGCAGCCGCTCGCTCTTGTCCGCCGCCACCCCGGTCCCCCTCAGCTCAGTTGGCCGCGAGGACGTCGACCACGAAGTAGAGGGTGTCGGTGCCCTTGATCCCGGCGCCCTCGTTGCCCTGCTTGCCGTAGCCGAGCTCCGGCGGGATCGCCATGATCACGCGGCTGCCGACCGGGGCGCCCACGAGCGTCTGGTCCCAGCCCTTGACGACCGCGCCGACACCGATCTGGAAGGAGGTCGGCTGGGCGCTGAAGCTCTCGTCGAAGGGCTTCTTGCCACCGTAGACCTGGCCGAGGTAGTCGACGACGATGGTCTGGCCCTTCTCGACCGCGTCGCCCTCGCCCTCGATGAGGTACGCCGACTTCAGCTCGCCGTCCGGCTTGGGCGTCCCGGAGAAGTCCAGGCCGGTCGGAGCCTCCTCGTCGCCCACCAGGGAGGGGGCCCAGGTGGGGGCCTGCTGCTCCGCACCCTCGGGGCCGTCCGGGACCTGCTCGAGCAGGTCGATGACAGCGACGACGGTGTCCTTGTTGCCGATCCCGAGCTGGGAGTTGCCTGCCGGACCGAACGCGGTCTCGGCGGAGGCGGCCACGGCGACCCGGGAGCCGATGGTCTGACCCTCGAGACCCTGGATGAACAGCTCGCTCAGCATCTCCTCGTCGACCGTGAACAGCTGGGGGGTCTGGGCGTCGTAGGTGCTGAAGGCCATCTGCTGGGTCACGCCGTTGCCGATCCAGACGTGCGAGAGCACGCTGTCGCCCGCCTCGACCTCCTCGCCGTCGCCCTCGGTGACGACCTCCACCTCCACGTCGTCGGCCTGCAGCTCGCCGTCCCAGGTGACCTCGGGGTTCGAGCCGACCTCGCCCTCGATGGACAGGTCGGCGAGCCCCGAGCCCGAGGTGTTCGAGGAGCTGTCGCCCTCCGGGTCGTCGCCGCAGGCGACGAGCGTCGCCCCCAGCAGCAGGGCCAGGGAGGGGGCCAGGATTCGACGGATCACGCTCTCACCTTCGGTTGCACGACGATCGGGACGGGGCAAACGACCGCCACCCTATCCGGGGACCCTGAACGCTTCCGGCACCCGGCCGCGTTCGTCACATTCCGTCGATGAGGCGCTGCACGCGCTCGTCGTGGGCCCGGAACGGGTCCTTGCAGAGCACCGTCCGCTGCGCCTGGTCGTTGAGCTTGAGGTGCACCCAGTCGACCGTGAAGTCGCGCCGGCGCTCCTGGGCCTTGCGGATGAACTCCCCGCGCAGCCGGGCGCGGGTGGTCTGCGGCGGCACCGACTTGGCCTCGAAGATCCGCAGGTCGTTGGTCACACGCGCCACCGAGCCCCGCTTCTCGAGCAGGTAGTAGAGCCCCCGGCCGCGGTGGATGTCGTGGTAGGCGAGGTCGAGCTGGGCGATCCGGGGGTGGCCGAGCGGCAACCCGTGTCGGGCGCGGTAGCGCTCGATCAGCTTCCACTTGATGACCCAGTCGATCTCACGGTCGACCAGTCCGAGGTCGTCGGACTCCACGGCCTTGAGGCCGCGCTCCCACAGGTCGAGAGCCCGCTCGATCACCGGGGTCCCGATCTGGCGGCGGTCGACGAAGTCGCGGGCCTTGGAGAGGTACTCGCCCTGGATCTCCAGGGCGCTCGCCTCCCGGCCGTTGGCCAGGCGTACGCGCCGCTGACCGGTCATGTCGTGGGAGATCTCGCGGATCGCCCGGATCGGGTTCTCGAGGGTGAGGTCGCGCATCACGACCCCCTCCTCGATCATCCGCAGCACCAGGTCGCAGCTGGCGACCTTGAGCATCGTGGTGGTCTCGCTCATGTTGGAGTCGCCGACGATGACGTGGAGCCGCCGGTACTTCTCGGCGTCGGCGTGCGGCTCGTCGCGGGTGTTGATGATCGGCCGACTACGGGTCGTGGCGCTGCTGACGCCCTCCCAGATGTGCTCGGCGCGCTGGCTGACGCTGTAGGTCGCGCCGCGTGGCGTCTGGGTGACCTTGCCGGCCCCCACCACGATCTGCCGCGTCACCAGGAAGGGGATCAGCACGTCGGCCAGCCGGCTGAACTCCCCGGCCCGGCTGACGAGGTAGTTCTCGTGGCAGCCGTAGGAGTTGCCGGCGGAGTCGGTGTTGTTCTTGAACAGGTAGATCTCGCCGGCGATGCCCTCGTCGTGCAGCCGCTGCTCGGCATCGAGCAGCAGGCCCTCGAGCACCCGCTCCCCCGCCTTGTCGTGGGTGACCAGCTCGGTCACGTCGTCGCACTCGGGGGTGGCGTACTCGGGGTGGCTGCCGACGTCGAGGTAGAGGCGGGCCCCGTTGCGAAGGAAGACGTTGCTCGAGCGACCCCAGCTGACGACCTTGCGGAAGAGGTAGCGGGCGACCTCGTCGGGACTCAGGCGGCGCTGTCCGTGGAACGTGCACGTCACGCCGTACTCGTTCTCGATCCCGAAGATCCGCCGGTCCACGGCTCCCACACTAGGCGTACGGCGAAAGATCTGGGGGCCAACCGCCGACACGTGGTCAACGGTTCGTCAGCGTGCCTGCTGCGGGGCCGGCCCGTCGACGAGGGCAGGGGTCCACGGCAGGGAGGGCAGGTCCTCCTCCGAGGCGATCTCGGGGGTCGCCGCCGGGACGACGACCTGCACCGCGCCGCCGAGGTGGTCGGCGACCGCCTCGGCGACCTGGGCGAGGGCCGTGCCGGCCTCGAGCGGCACCACGTCGAGGACCGTCGCCACCGCCCCCGGAGGGGTCGCCTCGGGCCCGGAGCCGGCGAGGCGTACGAGGGCGGCGCCGTCGGCCACCTGGACGTGCAGCCAACGGTCCTCCGGCCAGAGCTCGGCCACGGCCGCGGCGCTCGGCAGGGACCGTGCGACGGCGAGGTAGCGCTGCAGCACCGTGGTGGTCTCGACCTCGGCGACCGTGCCCCGGGCCGGGCCGCTGCCGGGCTCGACCCGCGACCGCCGGTCCGGAGCCCCCTCGGTCCGGCGCCGGCGCAGCTCGTTGCGCTTCTTCGCCAGCCCGATCTGGGCCCGGTGGACCGCCGGCTGCGCCGTGTGGCGGGCCCAGCGGCGCACGGGCGCGGTCGCTCGTCGTGCGACGGTCGGCCGGTGCGCCTCGACGGTCAGCAGCGGCGGCTGCTCGACGTCCATCGCCTGCTTGAAGGGGTTGTCGCCCGGCATCAGGTCCATCAGCGCCGGTCGCTCGCGGTCGATCGACTCCTGGACGTGCTTGTGGAGCAGGTAGCCGGGCGAGAGCACCGCCATCCGCTCGTCGTAGACCGTGCTCCAGCCGAAGACCACGTCTCCGAGCCGGAAGTAGATGTTGCCGGCGGCCGGTCGCCCGTCGAGCGTCAGCATCATCAGCCGCAGCCAACCGAGCTCGTCGGCCCGCTCCAGCCACGACCGTCGGGTCCGGCGGGCCTGGGCACCGCGGGCGCCCTTCCAGCTGAGCGCCGAAACGGCCTCGAACAGGTCGATGCCCTGCTCCAGCGGCTCCGCGCCGGTGCCGTACCGGTGGACCTCGAGGTCCCAGTAGGGCTCCACCCGCTTGGCCCGCGAGCGGTACGACGTGGCGAGCTTGCGCTGGCTGCGCGCGAACGCCTCCTCGTCGGTCGAGACCGGCACCACGTTGTCGGTCCGCCGCGAGTGGACCTCCGTCGCGTAGCCGGCGTCGCGAAACGCGTCGAGCAGCAACGGCGTGGCGGGATCGCGGGACGGCAGGCCCTCCAGCACCAGGTCGTGCGCTCCCGATCGCCCGAGCTGGTCGACCAGCAGCCCCAGCACCTCAGGGTCGGGGATCTCCTCGGCCAGCGCCGGGCGGAACCGCGGCACGTGCCCCTTGTTGGTCGACACCCAGGTCCACCGTTCCCGACGCATCGGCAGCACCGCGACCGGCCGGCCCGCCTCGAGCACCGCCGGCACGACCACGTTCCTCCCGGCGCGCGGGCGGCCGTCGAGCCACGCGCGGAACCACGCGTGCGAGCTGTAGAAGTCGGCCTGGGTGCCGCGCGCGCTCGCCATCCGGTCCCACTGCGCCGCGTCGTCCGCGGACACGTCGTCCGGCGTCCACGCCACCGTCTCGAGTGCCATGCTCCCCCTTCACATCGCACGTCGCCGAAGGGTGCCCGCTCCGGCGACGGCCCAAGGCTAGGCCCACCCCCGCGCCGCCGGGCACGGGCTGTCTAGACCGCTTCCTGCAGCCGCCCTCGCGTTGCTACCTTCGGGGCCCGGGGTCTGCGGGGGAGGACTCATGACTGGGGTGACCCTTCGGCGTGCCGGTGACGTCGCACTGCGACGATCACCTGCCCAAGCCGTCTTCACGCGCCGCGCCGCGCGCCGGCTGGCCGTGCTCGCCTACCACGGCGTCGACGACCCCGGGCAGTTCGCCCGCCAGCTCGACCACGTGGTGCGACACGCCGCCCCGGTCTCGCTGGACGCCGTCCTCGCCGCGCTCTCCGGCGGCCCGCCACTCCCGCCGCACGCCGTGCTCGTCACCTTCGACGACGGTTTCCGGAGCGTCCTGGACGCCGGGCTGCCGCTGCTGCGGGAGCGGGGCGTGCCCGCGGTCGCGTTCGTGCTGCCCGGCCTGCTCGACACCCGACAGCCCTTCTGGTGGACCGAGGCGACCCTGCTCCACGACGCGGGCGCCCGGGCGGCGGGTACGCCCACCACCAGCGCCGCCGCCCTGGTCGGTTGGCTCAAGACGGTGCCGGACACCCGCCGGGTGGAGGTGGTCGAAGAGCTGCGGGCAGCGGCGCCCGGCGTCGACACGAGCATGGGCCAGCTGTCCAGGCAGGAGCTGGCGATCCTCCTCGAGGGAGGCGTGGCGATCGGCAACCACACCTGGACACATCCGTGCCTCGACCGGTGCGACACCGCCGAGGTGACCCGCCAGGTCGTCGATGCCCACGACACGATCCGCGAGGTCCTCGGGCACCCGCCCCGGGCCTTCGCCTACCCCAACGGCAACCACGACCTGCGGGCCGAGGGGCTCCTGGGCGAGCTCGGCTACGAGGCGGCCTTCCTCTTCGACCACCGGCTGGCGCAGGCCCCCGGCCCCGCCAGCGACCGGCTGCGCATCTCCCGCCTGCGGGTCGGTACCGAGACCTCCCTCGATCGCTTCGCGACCATCCTCAGCGGGCTGCACCCCGCCGTCCACCACGCCCGCGGCGGCCGCTGAGATGGCCGCACCCCAGGTCCTGACCGCTCCCGAGGCCGCCGAGACGTACGCCGACGCCTGGCGCGCCCTGGCCGCGGGCCACCCGTGGACGTCGTACTTCTGCACGCCCGACTGGCAGCTCTCCTGGTGGGAGGTGCTGGGGTCCGGGCGCGACGTGCGGTTGGCCGTCTGGCCGGGCGACGGGGGGCTCGACGCCGTCGTGGGGCTGGTCCGCGAACCGCTGCACCCGCGGATCGCCCGGGTCCGGGGACCGTGGGCACCGCTCGGGAGCGGCGCCGGAGCGGCCGACCACCTCGGCTGGCTGGTGCGGCCCGAGCGCCACGACGACGTCCGCCGCTGGCTCGCGGAGACCGTCGGCCGCAGCAGCCTGCTGCTGCCGGCCAGCGACCCGGAGAGCCGCGCCGCCGACCTCGTGACCGGTGCCGACCCCATCGCCACCACGGCCTGCCCGCGCGTCGACCTGCCCGACGACCCGCTGCCGACCGGCTCCTCCAAGCTCCGCAAGCGGGTGCGCTACGACGAGCGGAAGCTGGCCGAGGAGGGAGTGACCACGACGTGGCTCTCCCCCGGCCAGGTGACCGGCGAGGTGCTCGACCACCTGCTGCGGCTGCACGGCTCGCGTGCCGGGGACCAGGGCTGGGCCACGAGCTTCACCGCCGAGCGTCGCCGCCTCCACCTCGCGCTCCTCGCCCGCGCCACGCCGGGCTGCGGCCCCGCCGCGGTCGTGGCGCGTCGCGACGACGAGGTGGTCGGGGTGCTCTACGGCTTCCTCTGGCAGCGCACCTTCGCCTACTACCAGACCGGCTGGGACGAGGCGTACGCCCGCCACGGCCTCGGCACCGTCCTGGTGGCCGCCGCGATGCGCGCGGCCCGCGACGCCGGCTGCGAGGTGTTCGACTTCCTGCGCGGGGCGGAGCCCTACAAGTACCGTTTCGGAGCGGTCGACCGGACCGACACCACGTGGCTCGCGGGCCGCGGGCCGGTGGCGCGGGTGGTCCGCGCCCGCTACGCCGACCACGACGGTGCCGCACGGAGCGAGGAGGACGCAGGTGCGCCTGCTCTACGTGATTGACAGCCTGGACCGCCCGGGAGGAGCCGAGCAGGCGCTCGCGTCGATGGCTCCGCACCTGGTGAAGGCCGGCGTGGACCTCGACATCGCCTACCTCCTCGAGCGGGAGGGCTTCCAGGACGACCTGCGCGCGGTCGGCGCCTCGATCTTCCCGGTGCTGGAGCCCGACAGGGTCCGGCGCGCCAGAGCGCTCGCCTCGCTGATCCGGGAGCGCGAACCCGACCTGGTGCACACCACCCTCTTCGAGGCCGACCTCGCGGGCAGGGTCGCGGCCGCGACCACCCGCACCCGCGTCGTGTCGAGCCTGGTCAACATCGCCTACGGTCCCGAGCACCGCGGCGATCCCCGGCTGACGGCCGCCAGGGTCGTGGCCGCGCAGGCCGCGGACGCGGCGACCTGCCAGCTCGTGCACCGCTTCCACGCTCTGACCCAGTACGTCGCCGACGTGATGGGGCGCCGGTTGCTGATCCGGCCCTCGCGCATCGACGTGGTCCCCCGCGGCCGCGACGAGGCGGTGCTGGGGTCGCGCACGCCCGAGCGGCGGCACACGGTCCGGACCGGCCTCGGCCTCGCCGACGACGCCCCGATGGTGGTCGCCGCAGCGCGGCACGAGTACCAGAAGGGCCTGGACACGCTCGTCGAGGCGTTCGCCGCGGTCAGGCGCGCCCACCCAGCAGCCCAGCTGGTCGTCGCGGGACGCGAGGGCACGGCGACCACACTGATCCGCCAGCGGGCCGCGGAGGGCGGGGTGACCGATGCCGTGCACCTGCTCGGTCCCCGCACCGACGTACCCGACCTGGTCGCCGCGGCCGACGTCTTCGTCGCTCCTTCGCGCTGGGAAGGGCTGGGCAGCGCCGTCGTGGAGGCCATGGGCATCGGCACCCCCGTCGTCGCCGGCGACGTCCCGGCGATCCGGGAGACCATCACCGGCGCGGGTGCCCTGCTGGTGCCCGTCTCCGACCCGGACGCTCTCGGCCGGGCCGTGGTGAACGTGCTCGACGACGGCGCCGCCGCCGCCACGCGGGCGGGCGCCGCGTCGGCCCGCTTCCGCAGCCGCAACACCATCGAGGCCGTCACAGCCGCCATGCTGGAGTTCTACGAGCGCTCGCTCGGCTGATTCCCGGCGGCCGGGGAGCTGGCGTCGGTGTGCTGCAGCGGGCTCGGGCAGGGCACCGCACCGCTCCCCTGCGGCGCCCTGCGTCGGTCCAACGGGTGGGGTCGATGTCTCAGGGGGGACTGACTGACCGTCTCGGCACACCACCCCAGGGTGCGCCGGTGCGTGCGCTGGGTCGTTGGGTCCAGCTGGTCCGGCGACGTGGCCCCAACGACCACTGCCCCGCACCCCTCACCGGGACGACACGTGGGAGCGGGACGCCGACCCCCCGCTCAAGCGAAGCCACCGTCTCGGCACACCACCACCCCAGGGTGGGTGTGTGTGCGCTGGCTCGTTGGGTCCAGCTGGTCCGGCCACGTGGCCCCAACGACCCACTGCCCGACACCCCTCACCGGAGCGGCGAAGCTCGACTGGTCCGGCACGTACGCCACTGAGCACGCCCCTCACGGACACCACCAGGACCGGTGCGTCGTCACTTCGTGCCGGAGTCGCGCCCGGTGGCGGCACGCCCCCAGGGCACCGCGCGCCCGAGCAGCTCCTCGAGCTCGTCCCGGTCGGCCGCGAAGTGGTCGCGCAGCCGCTCGCGGGTGGCCGGCTCCATCGGCGGATAGGCGCCGGGGGTGCTGTTCCAGCGGCGGACCGTCCGGGAGACGGGGCCGGGGAGTCGTCGGGCGACGCTGCCGAGCAACGGGCTGCGCGCCGGCCCGTGGTGGTTCGTGCGTCGGGCCGGGACCGGCTCGGTCGGAGGCGGCACCCCGAGCCGCGCACACAGGCCCGCCACGACCGGGCCGGGGTCGCGGGCCAGGTCGTCGAAGAGGACCACGTGGACGCGGTCCGGGGGGACGTGCTCGTGGAGCCGGCGGAGCAACCGGGCGTACCCGCCGGAGGTGAGGTAGCCGTGGGGCAGGTCGCGCGGGTCGCGCGCGAGCCGCTCCGGTTCGGCCTCGAGCGCCTCCTCGAAGCCGAGACGTTCGGTGCCCTTGTCGCGGTTGAGCCAGTAGTGGGAGTACGCCCGGTCGACCGGGTCGCGCAGCACCAGGCCGACGACCGCGTCCGGGAGCTCCCTCGCGATCCGCTCGACGGCCTCCTCGTGCAGGACGTAGCTCGGCGTGACGTCCACGCACACCTGCTCGGGCCGGGCATCGCGGTAGAGCCCGGCGTACCAGTCGGGGCCGCGGTCGTGGCGACGGGTGAAGTAGTGGACCTCCTCGAGGTCGGGCACGAACACGCCCGGCACGGTCCGCAGGTGGCTCGCGACCGTGGTGGTGCCGGCTCGCGGCACCCCCGCCACCACGAAGCCCGGCAGCCGGTCGGTCACCAGGTCACCGCCAGCCCGGCCGCGACCGCGGCCAACGCCAGCGGGGCGGCGAGCCAGGGCAGGATCGTACGGCGGCGCCGCGAGGTCACCTCGGCCACCATCCCGACCGTCGCCGCCGCCATCGCGAGCAGTCCGACGACGCCGTGCGGGAGCACCACCATGACGGCCATCAGCGGCCAGCAGGCCCCCATGCAGCGCAGCGACTGGCGGGCTCCGAACTCCAGCCGGGTGCCGACCTCCCGTGCGCCGCCGGGCGCGAGCGGGACGGTCCTGCTGCACGAGAAGGCCGCCCAGCGCTTGGGCGGGCTCACCTGCCAGCCCGCGGCCACGACGAGCAGCACCGCGAGCAGCAGCGCGGACGACATCCAGCCGGCGAGCAGCCACTCCCCGATCGCGATCGCGACGACCCCGAAGGCCACCCACGGCACGAGGAAGCCGGTCGCCAGCAACGCCATGCCGGACCACCGGTGGCCGCGGAAGCTGTTGAAGGCCACGTGCCGGAGAGCGGGCAGGGCGAGGGGCAGCATCATGGCCACGCACATCACGGTCCACGTGCCGAGGCCCATCAGGCCCGACGCCCCGTGCTCGTGGTGCCCCGCGGGCACCTGGACCGACTGGACGGCAAGCCACAGCCACGCCGCGGCGATCACCACGACCCCGGGCCAC
The DNA here is from genome assembly GCF_004564375.1 of Nocardioides euryhalodurans. NCBI lineage: Bacteria > Bacillati > Actinomycetota > Actinomycetes > Propionibacteriales > Nocardioidaceae > Nocardioides > Nocardioides euryhalodurans. The sequence continues at coordinate 407,518 of NZ_CP038267.1, read as the reverse complement.
TCCGGGCGCCAGGCCAGCCAGGTGGTCAGCCGGTGGGGTGCCGCTGCGGCCTCGTCAGTCCACGAAGACGCTGACACGGCCGACGGTCATGGGCGCCTCCCGAGCCCCGTCGAGGAGCTCGCCGAGCACCTTGTCCACGTTGCCGGTGTAGCCCGGCGGCGGGGTCGGCAGCTCGGGCAGGAAGGTCACCTCGATCGCCTCCCCCTTGCGGATGCGACCTGCCCGGCGCAGCACGCGCAGCTTGCGGGTGACGTCGAAGGTGTGGCGCATCCCCGGGACGTGGTCGTGCCGGGAGTCGAGGCTGTTCATGTTCTCGATGCCGAACGCGGTCAGGTTGCCGACGTGGTGGAAGTCGCGGACCCGCTCCGTGACGCGCTTCGGCAGGTTGAGGTAGACCCCGTAGACGACACCCGGGTTGCTCAGCGCCCGGATGTCCTCGACGTTGAGGTACGCGCGGCGACCGCGTCGTACCACGCCACGCGCCGAAGGGGCAGCAGCTGCCTCCAGCGTGCTGACGGCACCCCGGTCGACCTGCGCGGACACCGATGCGCGGCTTCCTGCCAGGCGGACGGGTCGCCGGCTGGCGGCCACCATCTCCGGGGGACGCCGATCCTGTGCAGCCATGTCGTCAGCTCCTGTCTTCCCGGGCGCTCATGCGTACACGTAGCCGAGCTGGCCGGCAGCGTCGACGACTTGCGAGTTCGCCAGGGTGACCGCCTGGCCGGTCTCGTCGTAGAGCGTGAACGTCTGGTTGCGCCACGCCGCGTCGGTGGGGTTGGCGCGACCGCCGCCCATGCCGAGCCAGACGTTCCACAGCCGGTCGATGTTGGCGTGGTGGAGGAAGAAGATCGGGTCGTTGGCCGCACAAGGGACAGCGCTCATGAAGCCACCGGTGCAGCTGGCCCGGGACTTGCTCCCGACCTGGGTGTGGACGCCGTTGTGCGGCTGGGTCTCGAGCATGCCGAGGGCCCCGGCGAACTGCGCCGGCGGGAGGATGCCGCCGCCGAAGGACGTCTTGGCGCGGTCGGCCGACGCCGCGAACGGGATCCGGTTCATCGCCTTGGCCGCGTCGGTGACCCGGGTGCTGAGCTCGAAGCCCTCCATGATCGCGGTGCTGCGCCGCGTGGGGAGGTAGAGCGCGTTGGGCGACCCGTCGGGCAAGGTCGGCACGCGGAACGCCATCGGCAGCGTGCTGCCCGGGAACGGCGTCGCGTAGTTCCAGTACGGCATCGCCCAGTCGTCCGGACCGCCGACCTCGGCGATGGCCGCCCGGACGATCCGTTCCATGAAGTAGACGAACATCCGGTGCCACGGCAAGAAGTGCCAGCTCTGGTGCTGGCACTGGTTCCAGCTCGGGTGCGCCGGCCGGACGAACGTCCCGTGGATCGCGGCCTGGAAGTACCAGCTCGTCGGGTCGTCCGGTTCGCGGCTCTGCATCAGCGCGACGGCCCTGGCGTAGGCCTCGGTGTAGGCGTTCCACGGGGTCCCGAGCGTCCACACGTCGCGGCGGACGAACTCGCCCGCCAGCGTGGCACTGGAGACCGCGCGAGCGCTCTCGGTGGTGATGGCCAGGTCTGCAGTGACGACTGCGGCTCCTGCGATGAAGCCGCGCCTCCCCACCCCCGGCAGTGACGACGTGTCAACGGCCATGTGTTGTTACCCCCCGAGCGCCAGTGAAGCCGCGCTCAGGGGGTGGCACAACCAGCCATTCGGTGTAATCCACCGGCTGGTCTAGACCACTATCGCTGAGGGTCGTCCTGCCCCGGCTGCGACGGGGGTGCCACCGGCGGCGCCACGGGCGGCTCGCCGGTCCGCGGGTCCTCGAGCGGCGGGGTCGCCCCGCTGGTCTGGTCGGTCGGGTCGGCCGGGTCGTCGATGGCCGCCGGCGACGCCATCGCGGGCGGCTGCGCGTCCTCGGGGTGGGGCTCGTCGGGCGAGGCCGGGCCACGCTCCCCCAGCCGTCGGCCGAGCTCGTCGGGGCGGAAGCGCCGGAACTTGCGGGGCTGCACCCGGGTCCGGTCGAGCACGGCGACCTCGAGCGCGGACTCGGGGATCACCCGGTCGGAGGTGTCGGAGTGACCGAGGGCGGCCACGGCGAGCCGCAGCGCGGCGTCGAGGTCGAGCCCCTCCTCGTAGCGGGAGGTCAGGAACTCCACGACCGTGTCGACCGCGCCGCCCATGACGGCGAATCCGTGGGCGTCGGCGACCTGGCCGTCGTAGGTGAGCCGGTAGATCTGGTCGTCGGCCGCCTCGTCGCCCACCTCGGCGACGAAGAGCTCCACCTCGTACGGCTTCTCGCCGCCGCTGGAGAAGATGGTCCCGAGGGTCTGGGCGTAGGCGTTGGCGAGGCCGCGACCGGTCACGTCGCGCCGGTCGTAGGCGTAGCCGCGCATGTCGGCCAGCCGCACGCCGGCGATCCGGAGGTTCTCGAACTCGTTGTAGCGACCGACCGCCGCGAAGGCGATCCGGTCGTAGATCTCCGAGATCTTGTGGAGCGCCTGCGAGGGGTTCTCGGACGCGAACAGCACGCCGTCGGCGTACTGGACGACGACGACCGAGCGGCCGCGGGCGATGCCCTTGCGGGCGAAGTCGGCCCGGTCCTTCATCAGCTGCTCGGGCGAGACGTAGAACGGCATGCTCATCAGCGACCACCACCGTTCAGCGGTGCGGCCGGGCCGTCAGGTCTCGTCATGCGGCCGGCGATCATCCGGTCGGCGATGTCCGCGACGTCGTCGTCGGGCATCCGGCGGCCCCCGTCGGCGGTGATCAGCTGGACCACCGGGAAGATCCGGCGGGTGAGGTCGGGCCCGCCGGTGGCGGAGTCGTCGTCGGCGGCGTCGTAGAGCGCCTGCACGACGACGGTGACCGCGTCGGTCTCGTCGAGGTCGTCGCGGTAGAGCTTCTTCAGCGACCCCCGCGCGAAAAGCGAGCCGGAGCCCACGGCGTGGAAGGCGGTCTCCTCGTAGCGGCCGCCGGTCACGTCGTAGCTGAAGATCCGGCCCTGGTCGGCGGTCAGGTCGTAGCCGGCGAACAGCGGCACCACGGCCAGCCCCTGCATCGCGAGCCCGAGGTTGGCACGGATCAGGGCGGCCAGCCGGTTGGCCTTGCCGTCCATCGACAGCGTCGTGCCCTCGATCTTCTCGTAGTGCTCGAGCTCGGTCTGGAACAGCCGCACCAGCTCGACCGCGAGGCCGGCGGTGCCGGCGATGCCCACGGCGGAGTACTCGTCGGCGGGGAAGACCTTCTCGATGTCGCGCTGCGCGATGACGTTGCCCATCGTCGCGCGGCGGTCACCCGCCATCACGACACCACCGGGGTACGTCGCGGCGACGATCGTGGTCGCGTGCGGGGCCAGCTCGGCGGCGTGGCCCTGCGGCAGCGTCCGACGCGACGGGAGCAGGTCGGGGGCGGCGTCGGACAGGAAGTCCGCGAAGGACGAGCTGCCCGACTGCAGGAACGCGGCGGGCAGGCGGGGCTCCGGGTTCACTCTCCGCCCTTCTGGATGAACGACTTCACGAAGTCCTCGGCGTTGCTCTCGAGCACGTCGTCGATCTCGTCGAGGATCGCGTCGACGTCGTCGTCGAGCGCCTCCTTGCGCTCGGCCACGTCGCTCTCGGTGGCGACCTCGGCAGCCTCCTCGCTCTCGGAAGCCTTGCGGGGCTGCTTCTGCTCCTGTGCCATGCCTCGACCCTATCCACTCACCGGGTGAGCGCGCTGACCAATGCCTCGGCGGTGTCGCACCGGTCGATCAGCTCGCCCACGCTGGCACGGGTCCCGCGGAGCGGGTCGATCGTGGGCACCCGCTGCAGCGACTCGCGGCCGGGGAGGTCGAAGATCACCGAGTCCCAGGAGGCGGCGGCCACCGAGTCGGCGTACTTCTCCAGGCACCGGCCGCGGAACCACGCCCGGGTGTCCTCCGGCGGGTCGTGCATGGCCGCCTCGACCGAGACGTCGTCGAGGAGCCGCTCGATCCGGCCCATGCCGACGAGCTTGTGGTAGAGCCCCTTCTCGGGGCGGATGTCGGAGTACTGGACGTCGATGAGCTGGAGCTTGGCGTCGTCCCAGCCGAGCCCGTCGCGGTCGCGGTAGTGCTCCAGCAGCCGCAGCTTGGCGACCCAGTCGAGCTCGGTGGCGCACTCCATCGGGTCCCGCTCGAGCCGCTCGAGCACCGACTCCCAGCGAGCGAGCACGTCGACGGTCTGCGGGTCGGCGTCCGAGCCCAGCCGGTCCTCGACGTACTTGCGGGCGAGGTCGTAGTACTCCAGCTGGAGCTGGACGGCGGTCAGGTGGCGGCCGTCGGTGAGGGGGACGGTCGTGCGCAGGGTCGGGTCGTGCGACACCGCGCGCAGCGCGGCGACCGAGCCGTCGACGGTCAGGTCGCGGGAGATGAACCGGTCCTCGATCATCGCGAGCACCAGGGCGGTCGTCCCGACCTTGAGGTACGTCGAGATCTCGGCGAGGTTCGCGTCACCGAGGATGACGTGCAGCCGCCGGTAGCGCTCGGGGTCGGCGTGCGGCTCGTCGCGGGTGTTGATGATCGGCCGCTTGAGGGTCGTCTCGAGCCCGACCTCGACCTCGAAGAAGTCGGCGCGCTGGCTGATCTGGAAGCCGTGCTCCCGCCCGTCCTGGCCGATGCCGACCCGGCCCGCGCCGGTGAACACCTGCCGGGAGACGAAGAAGGGCGTCAGGTGGCGCACGATCTCCCCGAAGGGGGTGCTGCGGCGCATCAGGTAGTTCTCGTGGGCGCCGTAGGAGGCGCCCTTGTTGTCGGTGTTGTTCTTGTAGAGGTTGATGGGCGCGCCGCCGGGCAGCTGGCCGGCCCGGCGCGAGGCGTCGAGCATCACCTGCTCCCCCGCCTTGTCCCACCGGACCACGTCGAGCGGCGTGGTGACCTCCGGGGTGGAGTACTCCGGGTGCGCGTGGTCGACGTAGAGACGTGCCCCGTTGGTGAGGATGACGTTGGCCAGGCCGAGGTCCTCGTCGGTGAGCTGCGTCGGGTCGGCGACCTGGCGCGACATGTCGAAGCCGCGGGCGTCGCGCAGCGGCGACTCCTCCTCGAAGTCCCAGCGGGCGCGACGCGCCTTCACCGTCGCCGACGCGTAGGCGTTGACGACCTGGGACGACGCGACCATCGGGTTGGCCAGCGGCTGTCCCTGCACCGAGATGCCGTACTCGACCTCGGTGCCCATCACGCGGCGGACACTCATACGGACGAGCCTACGGCCACGGTGGCGATCGGAGCCCGCGTGATCAGCGCTTGCGCAGCTTGGGAACGACGAAGAAGGCGATGACCAGGACGACGGCGATGATGAGGATCCACTTCATGCTCGGACCCTAGCGGGCGACCTGCGGCTCGTAGGCTCACCCCCATGGGTGCCTGGTCCGACCACGTCGTCCCCCGCATGGCGGACGCGTCGCTGCGCAACGAGGAGATCGGGCGGTTGCGGGGCGAGGTCTGCGCCCCCGCGCGTGGCCGGGTGCTCGAGCTGGGCTTCGGCGGCGGGCTGAACCTGCGGTGGTACCCCGCCGCGGTGACCTCGGTCGCGGCCGTCGAGCCCTCGGACGTCGGGTGGCGGCTCTCGGCCCCGCGCCGCGAGCGCTCGCCGCTCCCGGTCGAGCGGCGGGGGCTGGACGGGCAGCACCTCGACGAGCCCGACGCGTCGTACGACACGGTGGTGTCGACCTTCACCCTGTGCACGATCCCGGACGTCGCCCGCGCCCTGGCGGAGGTACGTCGGGTGCTGCGCCCTGGCGGCGTCCTGTGCTTCCTCGAGCACGGGCTGGCCCCCGACCCCGGGGTGGTGCGGTGGCAGCGCCGGTTGGAGCCCCTGCAGCGTCGGATCGCGGGCGGGTGCCACCTCACCCGGGACGTGCCCGCCCTGGTCCGCGCGGCCGGGCTGGAGCCGACGGTGGCACGCGCCGACTACCTCGGCGGCCCCCGGCTCAACCGGCCCTGGACCTATGCCTACCTCGGCAGCGCCACCGCACCCTGAGCCCCGGCCGCGACGTCGCGGAGCTCGGCGGTCGCCCGGTCCAGCACCTCGCCCGGCCCCACCCGCCAGGTCTCCTCCCGCAACCGCTCCAGCGTGGCGCCGTCCACGACGTCGGTGACCGGCACGTACACCCTCCCGCTGTGCCGGGCGATCTCGTGGCCCACCGTCGCGGCACCGGGGGCGGCGTCCGCGCAGATCAGCAGCCGCGCGGCAGCCTCGCTCCTGCCCGCCGCCGCGAGCAGCCCGGCCGCGTTGCGGGCCGTCGTCCACAGCTGCGTCTCCTGGCCGGTCCGGCGCCAGGCGTCGAGGAGGTAGGCGAAGCCGTCCGCCGCGCCGGCCACGTCGCCGGTGCGGGTCCGCGCCGAGGCAAGGGCGACCCGGGCGACGCCCTCCACGAACGTCGCGCCGACGCGGGCGCCACCCTCGATCGCCTCCAGGTAGTGGGGGACGGCGGCGGCGGGGTCGGCGGCCGCTCGCAGCTCCCCCTCGACGTACGCCGCGAATGCGGCCATGGAGACGCTCCCGCCCCGCGCGTTGGCGTCGTGAGCGCGGTCCAGGATCGCCCGGGCGCGGGGGATGTCGCCGGCGTAGGCGGAGGCGAGCGCGGCCGAGGCGAGGAAGCCGCCCGCCTCGGCGGTCTCGACCTCCCCGGCGCGGAGCCAGCGGTCCCGGGCCCGGACGAAGTCGCCGCGGAAGTGCGCCACGGACGCCTGGGCGCTCCACGCCCGGAGCACCAGGGTGGGTGCGGGGTCGGGGCCGGCTGCGTCGAGGGCCGCGCGCGCCCAGCGAAGGGCACCGTCGAGGTCACCCACCAGCCGGGCGGCGTCGGCGGCGCAGCCGAGCAGGGCGGGGCGCGACGGGTGCCCGGCGAGCGAGGCGTCCTCGGCCAGGTCCACCGCCCAGGCCCACATCTCCCGCAGGTCGCGCCAGATGGTCACGTCGTTGAGCCAGACCGTGATGCCGATCCGCACGTCGTCGCGGCCGCGCGTCGCGGCGAGGTCACGGGCTGCGCGCAGGTTGTCGAGCTCGGCACGGAGCCGGCGGTCGGCGTCGGCCTCACGGGGCCCCAGCAGCGCAGCACCGAGCTCCTCGGCCACGGCCAGGCAACGGTCCAGGAAGCGCTCCTCGGCCGCGGCCAGCGCGTCCGTGGCGCGCAGCTCGTCGAGGAGGAACGCGCGGACCGTGAAGAGCAGCCGGTAGCGACCGGTCTCCGCGTCCACCACCACGAGCGAGGCGTCCACCAGGCCGTGGAGGACGTCCACCGGGTCCCCGGCGCCGGCCTCGTGCCCGACCAGCGCCTCCACCGTGGCCACGTCGGCGCCACCCGGGAAGACGGCCAGCGCCCGCAGCAGGGCGCGCCCCTCCTCGTCGAGGAGCCGGTAGGACGCCGCGATCGTCGCCCGGAGGGTCTGCTGCCTCCGGTCCCCCGGTCCGCGGGGACCGGTGGCGAGGTCGAGCGCCCTGTCCAGGCGCTCGCGCACCGCCCGCAGCGGCATCACGGCGACCTGGCGCGCCGCCAGCTCGATGCCGAGCGGCAGCCCGTCGAGACGGCGGACGACCTCCAGCAGGTCGGGCACGTCCTCCTCCCGCAGCTCGAGGTCGGGGCGCCGCGCCCGGGCGTGCTCGAGGAACGCGCGGACGACCGGCTGGCGTTGCAGTGACGCCAGGTCGGTCGGGTCGCGTGGCACCGGCAGCGGCTGCAACCGGACGACGTACTCGCCGGGCACGTGGAGCGTGACGCGCGACGTGGCGAGGACGTGGACCCCGGGCGCCGCACGGCGCAGCGTCACCACCAGCTCTCGGCAGGCGTCGACGACGTGCTCGCAGTTGTCGAGCAGCAGCAGCAGGCTGCGGTCGACGAGCGCCCCCGCCACGTCGCCGGCCGCAACGTCGCCGCGCGTCCGCAGTCCGAGGGTGGAGGCGACCGCGGCGCACACCCGGTCCGCCCGGTCGACGGCGCCCAGGTCGACCAGCACGACCCCCTCGCTGCCGTCCTGCAGGGCCTCCGGGTCGGCCACCACGTCGAGGGCGAGCCGGGTCTTGCCGACGCCACCGGGTCCGGTCACCGTCACCACGGCGTGCCCGCCGAGGAGGCGCAGCACCTCGGCCCGGTCCTCCCGGCGCCCCAGGAGCGGCCCGTCGGGCCGGGGGACGTGCGCGCGCGGGCGCCGTCCGCCGCCGGGGCCCGCAGGTTCGAGGGCGCCGCTCGCCACCTGCTGCTCGAGGTCGTCGAGCGCCGGGCCGGGGTCGAGCCCCGTCTCCTCGGCCAGGCGCCTCCGGAACGCCTGCGCTGCCGCCATCGCCTCCCGGGTGCGCCCGTCGGCGGCGAGGGCACGGACGTGGAGCAGCGCGGTGCGCTCGCGCAGCGGCGAGGCTGCGGCGGCGAGCGCCGCCAGCTCGGCCACCCCGGGCTCAGCCACCCGCAGCGCGGCGTCGACGAGGTCGTCGTGCAGCCGCAGGCGCAGCTCCTCGAGGGGCACCGAGGCGGGTTCCAGCGACGGCAGGGCCGCGAACTCCCCCAGGGCGGGTCCCCGCCACAGCGCCAGCGCCTCGCGGGCCAGGGCCGCCACCTCGGCAGCAGGTGTGTCCGGCCGGGTCACCCTGGCGGCCAGCCGCCGCGCTGCGTCGGCGTCCAGCTCGCCCGGCTCCAGGACCAGGCGGTAGCCGCCGGCGGTCCGGCCGAGCCGGTCGGCGTACGCCCCGAGATGGCCTCGCAGCCGGGAGACGTGGCTGTAGAGCGCCTGGGTGGCGTTCTCGGGCTGGTCCTCGGGCCACAGGCGGTCGACGAGCTGCTCCACGCCCACGGTGTGACCGGCCTCCAGGGCCAGCAGCGCCAGGAGCGCACGGCGCCGCATCCCCGGGACCTCCACGGACCGGCCGTCGACCCGGAGCACCAGCGGGCCGAGCACGCCGACCTGCAGGGGAAGGGCTGCCCGCTCCGACCCGGGCTCCGGGCTCATGGGGCGACTGTGCCCGACGTCGGGCGCCGGTGTCACCCGACTTCGGGCGCGGCCCAGTGCTCCGTGGCGACCCACGCCCGGAAGCGATCGGCCCCCACGGCAGCGACCAGCGCGGACGTCTGCGACTCCTGCGCCAGGAGCGCCGCCACCTTCCGGTCGAGAGCCTCCCCGGTGAGGGGCAGGCGGACGAGCACGTCCTCGTCGGCGCACACCCGAGGCTGACCCAGGTCGAAGACGCCGAAGTCGGCGTCCAGCCCCGGGTCCACGGGGTGGTCGGACGCGACGGCGTGCAGCACGCGTGGCACGACTCCTGCCCCGGTCGCGAGCCTCACGGCCAGGTCGGTCCACGCACTGACCGCACGGTGGTCCGGGTGGCCCGTGAACCCGTCCGGGCCGAAGGTGAGCACGGTGTCGACCCGGACGGCCTCGATCAGCCGTGCGAGGTGCCGGGCGGGCCGGACGGGGTCGAGGGCGGAGCAACCGCCGTCGGGGTGATCCAGCCAGTGGTGCTCCGCCACCCCGAGGATCGAGAGCGCCGCCTCCAGCTCCCGGGTCCGCAGCGCCGCCAGCGCGATCCGCTCCCCGGCCGTCGCCGAGGGGTCCGCGGCCTCCCCCCGGGTGGCGGTCACGCAGACCACGCGGTTCCCGGCGTCCCGCAGCGCCGCCAGCAGCCCCCCGGCGAGGTAGGTCTCGTCGTCGGGGTGTGCCCAGACCCCCAGCACGGTTCCGAGGGCGGTGACGTCGGTGGTGCGATCAGCAGTCATGGTCGTGGTCCTCATGCCCGAAGTCTTCGGAGGTTACCTGTCACCGGTCTGTCACGACCCCGCCCGGCGGGGCCCACCGGTGGCAGCGCGCTGCGAGGACTCCCCCGCAGGCTCGGTCCCGGCGGCGCCGACCGGCGCCGTACCGGGTGAACCGAGAGGACAACACGATGACGACGCAGCTCGACGCCCCGAGCGTGGACCTGACCAGGCTCGAGGAGTTCGCGACCAAGGTCGCGGTCGACCGGGCCATCGCCTACAACGGCGTGCTGGCCTACCTGGGTGACCGGCTGGGGCTCTGGCGGGCCCTCGCCTCGGTCGCCGACACGACCAGCGAGGAGCTCGCGGAGCGCAGCGGCCTCGCCGAGCGCTACGTCCGCGAGTGGCTCGCCACCCAGGCTGCCGCCGGCTACGTGACGTACGACGGGCCGACGTGCCGCTTCAGCCTTCCCGCCGAGCACGCCCTGGTGCTCGCCGACGAGGACAGCCCGGTGGCCGGCGTGGCCGGCTTCCAGGTGATCACCGCGGTCTACGCGGCAGCCGACCAGCTCGCGCACGCCTACGCCACCGGCGAGGGGGTCGCCTGGGGCGATCACGACCCACGGTTGTTCTCCGGCGTCGACCGCTTCTTCCGGACGCTCTACCGCGGCTCGCTCGTCAGTGAGTGGCTGCCGTCGGTCGAGGGCCTGGTGGAGCGGCTGGAGCAGGGCATCCGCGTCCTCGACGTCGGCTGCGGGCTCGGCTCTGCGCTGGTGCTGATGGCCGAGGCGTTCCCCGCCTCGACCTTCGTCGGCGTCGACAACCACGAGGAGTCGATCCGGCTCGCACGGGCGGCTGCGGCCGAGGCGGGCGTCGGCGACCGGGTCACCTTCGAGGTGGCCGACGCGACGTCGTACGGCGGGAGCCACGACCTGGTGTGCTTCTTCGACGCCGTGCACGACATGGGCGACCCCGTGGGGGCGCTGGCGCACGCCCGCTCGGTGCTGGCCGAGGACGGTGTCGTGCTGGCGGTCGAGCCGTTCGCGCACGACCGGCTCGAGGACGGGATCGGCAGCCCGGTGACGCTGACCTACCTGGCGGCCAGCTCGGCCCTGTGCGTCCCCAACGGGATGTCGCAGGGCACCGACACCCTGGGCGCCCAGGCGGGACCCGCGCGGCTGACCGCGGCCTTCCGCGCGGCCGGGTTCACGCAGGCCGGCGTGGCGGCGGAGACGCCGTACAACCTCCTGATCGAGGCGCGCGCCTGAGGCACGGACGCAGGCCCGGCCGGCGTGCAGCTCGTCGGCCGGGAACCGGTGCCGTCCCGGGTCAGCGCTTGCTGGCCCAGATCGCGAGCAGCATGATCAGGCCGATCACCATCGCGGCGACGAGCAGCTGGCCGAGGGGCACGGGTCAGTCCCTGGGGCGGGTCTGGGCCGCGTGGGCCACGTTGATCCCGACCAGGCCCGCCCAGCCGACCACCATCGCCGCGAGGCCGGTGACGCCTCCCTCGACGGCCAGGGCTATCGCGGTCACCGGGATGCCGGCGACCCCCGTGACGATGCCCAGGGCGAGCTGCCGGGGCCCGGCCGAGGCGCGGGCCCGGTCGCCGCTGGCGCGCTGGGACACGTCCTGGGCCGACCGGGCGACGACGGCGGCCTCGATCCGGTCCGCGAACGCGTCCACCAGCGCCGCGTCGTACGTCGACCCGAGCTCGCGACGGGTCTCGAGCACCGCCTCGATCTCCGTCCGCTCCAGCGGTTCGTCCCCCGGCATGCTCAGAGGTACTGGCCGGTGTTGGCCACCGTGTCGATCGAGCGACCCGGTTCGGTGCCCTGCTTGCCGGTGATGAGCGTGCGGATGAAGACGATCCGCTCGCCCTTCTTGCCGGAGATCCGCGCCCAGTCGTCGGGGTTGGTCGTGTTGGGCAGGTCCTCGTTCTCCTTGAACTCGTCGACGCACGCCTGGAGCATGTGCGAGACACGGAGGCCGAGCTGGTCCTGGTCGAGGTAGTCCTTGATCGCCATCTTCTTGGCCCGGTCGACGATGTTCTGGATCATCGCGCCCGAGTTGAAGTCCTTGAAGTACAGGACCTCCTTGTCGCCGTTGGCGTAGGTCACCTCGAGGAAGCGGTTCTCCTCGGTCTCGGTGTACATCCGCTCCACCGTCGCCTGGATCATCCCGGCGACGCACGCGTCACGGTCGCCCCCGAACTCCCGGAGGTCGTCGGCGTGCAGGGGCAGCGCCGCCACGAGGTACTTGGAGAAGATGTCGCGGGCCGACTCGGCGTCGGGCCGCTCGATCTTGATCTTCACGTCGAGACGGCCGGGACGCAGGATCGCCGGGTCGATCATGTCCTCGCGGTTGGACGCACCGATGACCAGCACGTTCTCGAGAGCCTCGACGCCGTCGATCTCGCTGAGCAGCTGCGGGACGATGGTGTTCTCGACGTCGGAGGACACCCCCGAGCCGCGGGTGCGGAACAACGAGTCCATCTCGTCGAAGAAGACGATCACGGGCGTGCCGTGGCTGGCCTTCTCCCGCGCCCGCTGGAAGACGAGCCGGATGTGGCGCTCGGTCTCGCCGACGTACTTGTTGAGGAGCTCGGGGCCCTTGATGTTGAGGAAGTACGACTTGCCGGCCTCGCCGCCGTCGGCGCCGGTCTTGGCGGCGACCTTCTTGGCGAGCGAGTTGGCGACCGCCTTGGCGATCAGCGTCTTGCCGCAGCCGGGCGGTCCGTAGAGCAGGACACCCTTGGGCGGCTTGAGCTGGTGCTGCTCGAAGAGGTCGGGGTGGAGGTACGGGAGCTCGACCGCGTCGCGGATCTGGTCGATCTGGTTGACCAGGCCACCGATCGAGTCGTACTCGATGTCGGGGACCTCCTCGAGGACCAGCTCCTCGACCTCCGACTTGGGGACCCGCTCGTAGGCGTAGCCCGCCCGGGCGTCGAGCAGCAGCGAGTCGCCGGCCCGGAGTGTCTCCGCGCGCAGCGGCTCCGCCAGGCGTACGACGCGCTCCTCGTCGGCGTTCGCGATGACGAGGGCGCGGTCGCCGTCGGCGAGCAGCTCCTTGAACATGACGACCTCGCCGACCTCCTCGAAGTCGAGGGCGGCGACGACGTTGAGTGCCTCGTTGAGCATGACCTCCTGGCCCCGCACGAGGGTCTCGAGGTCGACGCTCGGGCTCGCGGTCACCCGCAGCTTGCGACCGCCGGTGAAGACGTCGATCGAGTCGTCCTCGTTGCGCTGCAGGAAGGTGCCGAAGCCCGCCGGCGGTTGGGCGAGCCGGTCGACCTCCTCCTTGAGCTTGGTGATCTGGTCGCGGGCCTCGCGCAGGGTCTGGGCCAGCCGCTCGTTCTGCGCGGTGACGGCCGAGAGCGACCGCTGGGTGTCGGCGAGCCTCAGCTCGAGGCCGCGCGAGTGGCCGGGAGCGTCGCCCAGCCGACGACGCAGGTCGCCCACCTCGGCCTCGAGGAAGCGCACCTGCTCCATGAGCTCCGAGGTCGAACGACCTCCTGCGCCGGACATGCCTTCAGATGCTGACATCTCTGGTCACCTCCTCCGCTTGTGACACTACCCGCGCGGTGGGACGAAGGAAGGGGCAACGCCCCGGGTCACGAGACGGAAATCCGTCGGGCTCAGCCCCCGGGGGTCTCCTCCGCCACCTGCGGCGGCAGGTCGGGGGGCCGGGGACCGGCGTAGTCGGGCCCGTAGGCGCCGGGAGCGGGCCGTCGGCGCTTCACCGGGGGCCGCTCCCCCGCCGCCATCCGGCGAGCGGTGACCAGGAACGCGGTGTGCCCGATCATCGAGTGGCCCGGCCGGACCGCGAGCCCCTCGACGTGCCAGTCGCGCACCAGCGACTCCCAGGCCGCGGGCTCGGTGAACCCGCCTTGGACGCGGACGGTCTCCACGAACCGCGAGAGCTGCGTGGTGGTCGCGACGTAGGCGCACACGATCCCACCGGGACGCAGCGCGTCGGCCACGGCGTCGAGGCACTCCCACGGCGCGAGCATGTCGAGGATGACCCGGTCGGCGCGCTCGCCGCTGCGCGGCAGCTCCTCGGCCAGGTCGCCCAGGGTGAGGGCCCACGCCGGGTGGTCGCCCCCGAAGAACTGGGTCACGTTGCGTCGCGCGACGTCGGCGAACTCCTCGCGCCGCTCGTAGGACGACACGCGACCGTGCGGGCCGACGGCCCGCAGCAGCGAGCAGGTCAGCGCGCCGGAGCCGACCCCGGCCTCCACCACGTCGGCCCCGGGGAAGATGTCGGCGAGCGCCACGATCTGGGCGGAGTCCTTGGGGTAGACCACGGCTGCCCCGCGCGGCATGGAGACGGCGTACTCGGAGAGCAGCGGGCGGAAGACGAGGTACTCGCCCCCGGCGCTCGAGGTGACCGTGAAGCCCTCGTCACGACCGATCAGCTCGTCGTGCTCGAGGTGGCCCTTGTTGGAGAAGAACCGCTTCCCGGCGACCAGCTCGAAGTTGTGACGCCTGCCCTTGCTGTCGGTGAGCCGCACCCACTCGCCCTCGCGCAGCGGGCCGCGGTGTACGCCGGACCACGCCTCGGTGGGCACGTCGGGCGACACGCGGTCGTCGTGCTCAGCCACGGGCACCTGCCTCCCGGAAGGCCTTCTCGACGTCGGCGGTGACGAGCACGCCGTAGAGGGAACCGTCCCCCTCCACGAGGAGGTACTCGCTGGCGGGCTTGCGGCCGATCGCGGTGACCAGCTCCTCGCCGATCAGGGTCGCGGGCAGGGTGAGCCCCTCCTCCAGGGTCCGGGACACCGTCGAGACGGGCACCAACGGGCGCCGTTCCTCGGGGGTGGCCACCAGGGCGGTCTCGTTGACAAGCCCGACCGGGCGGCCGGCGCCGGTGACGGTCACGATGCTGCCGGCCTGGGCCTCGCGCGCCCGGCGTACGGCCTCGGCGAGCGGGAGGTCCTCGGGGACGGTGAGCGTCCGCCGGGCCAGCGACCGGGCCACCAGGCCGGGCAACCTGCTGCGGAGCCGCGCCGAGCTCAGCGCGGCGGTCGCGCCGGTCCAGAGGAAGAGCCCGATGACGAAGGCGAGCGCGAAGTCGATGACGTCGGGCTCGAACCCCAGCGTGGCCTCCATCAGCAGCGGCCAGCACAGGGCCGCCACGGCGGTGACCCGACCGCCCCACGCGGCGGCGACCGTGCCGCGGTGGACGCTGCCCGTCAGCTTCCACACGCCGCTCTTGAGGACCCGGCCGCCGTCGAGCGGCAGTCCGGGCACCAGGTTGAGGATCCCGACCAGCAGGTTGGCGCCGGCCAGGCCCTCGACCGCGAGGAGGAGCAGCCCGTCGGGCGTGACGAACCACAGGCCGAGCGCGGCCACGCCGACTGCGATCGAGGTCAGCGGACCGACCACGGCGATCATGAACTCCTCGCGCGGACGCCGGGCCTCCCCCTCGATGGCCGTCATCCCGCCCAGGAAGTGGAGGGTGATCGAGGAGACCGGGAAGCCGTAGCGCGCCGCCATGAGGGCGTGCGAGATCTCGTGGAGCAGCACGGAGAGGTAGAGCAGCACGGCGAACAGGAAGCCGGCGACGTACTTCCAGGGGCCCAGGCCCGGCGCCACCATCTCGACCCGCGGCGCCATGACGAACGCGATGAGGCCGGCGACGAGGAACCACGAGGACGAGACGAGCACGTCGGTGCCGGCGATGCTGCCGATCCGGATGGTGCCCGGCGGACGCCGGTGGTCCTGCTGCCCCCGCGGCTCCGGAGGCGTCGCTGGCGCATGATCGGCTGACACGCACCGAGGTTATCCGACACCGCCTCGCCCTCCCGCATCCCTGTCGGTGCCCTGACCTAGGGTCGGGGCATGCAGGTGCAGGACTCCCCCTCGACGCCGCTGTCGACCCCCGTCGACGGGATGGAGGTGCTCGGCGCACTGTCGCCCAGCCGGGCCGGAGACTTCCTGACGTGCCCCCTGCTCTACCGCTTCCGCAGCATCGACCGGCTCCCCGAGCCGCCCAGTCCCGACGCCACCCGCGGCACGCTCGTCCACAAGGTGCTCGAGGACCTCTTCGACCTCCCGGCGCCCGGCCGGACGCCGGAGCAGGCCCGCGAGATGCTGGTCCCGGCCTGGGAGCAGCTGCTCGAGGCCGAGCCCGGCCTCGCGGAGCTCTTCACCGGCGGTGACGCCGGGCCCGCCGCCGACCTCGACGGCTGGCTGGCGTCCTGCCGGGCCGTCCTGGACCGCTACTTCTCGCTCGAGGACCCGCGGCTGCTCGAGCCGGCCGAGCGCGAGCTCTACGTCGAGGCCCTGCTCGACTCCCGGCTGCTGTTGCGCGGCTTCGTCGACCGGCTCGACGTCGCCCCCGACGGCCGGATCCGGGTGGTGGACTACAAGACCGGACGAGCGCCCGGGGAGGGCTGGGAGGCCAAGGCGCTGTTCCAGATGAGGTTCTACGCCCTCGTCATCTGGCGCACCCGCGGCGTGGTGCCGTCCATGCTGCAGCTGGTCTACCTCGGCAGCGGCGAGCTGATCCGCTACGTCCCCGACGAACAGGACCTGCTGGCCACCGAACGCAAGGTGGAGGCGATCTGGCGAGCCATCGTGCTGGCCACCGAGTCCCGCGACTGGCGCCCCCAGCGTTCGCGCCTGTGCGACTGGTGCTCCTTCAAGGCGCTCTGCCCCGAGTGGGGCGGGACACCGCCACCGCTCCCCGAGGCAGCCGTGCCCGCCGACCCCGGCGAGCTCACCGCAGAGGACGTCGACTGAGCCGGTCGGTCAGACGTCGTGGCGCTCCGCCCACAGCGCCGCCTGGGTCCGGTCCTGCACCCCGATCGCGGCGAAGGCCGAGGTCAGGTGCGCCTTGACGGTGCGCTCGCTGATCCCGAGGCGGCGCGCCACCTGCTTGTTGGCCAGGCCCTGCCGCACCAGACCGAGCACCTCACGCTCCCGGGCGGTCAGCCGCGCCGCCGGGGAACCCTGCCGGGCGGCCAGCAGCTGGCGGGCCGCGCGAGGGTGCAGCGGGGACTCACCCCGGTGCACGGCCCGGACGCCGGCGAGGAGCTCGTCGGGGTCGGAGTCCTTGAGGAGGTAGCCCACCGCGCCCGCGTCGAGGGCGGCGACGATCCGCTCGCTGTCCGAGAAGGACGTCAGGACCAGCACCTCGGCGTCCCCCTCGCCCGCGAGGATCCGTCGGGTCGCCTCGACGCCGTCCATCCCGGGCATCTGGAGGTCCATGACCACCACGTCCGGCCGCTCCCGCGCGCAGACCGCCACCGCCTCCGCACCGTCGGCGGCCTGGGCCACCACGTCGATGTCGTCGGCTCCGCAGAGCAGCCGCGCCAGACCCGCGCGCACCACCGCGTGGTCGTCCACGACCACGACCCGGATCGGCCCACCGCTCATCCCTCCACCTCGAGACGGACGCTGGTGCCCCCACCCGGCTCCGCGTCGATGCGGAGCCTGCCCCCGGCCTCGTGCACGAGACCGGCCAGGCCGCGCAGGCCGAGATGCTCGGCGCCGCGCGGTTCCGACACGTCCATCCCGACGCCGTCGTCGGTGACGACCAGCAGCACCCGTCCGGCCTCGCGCCGCACCGTGACGTCGAGACGGCTGCCGCGGGAGTGGCGGAGCGCGTTGCGGACCGCCTCCTGGGCGACCCGCCACACCAGCGCCACCACCGGGTCGGGTGTCCCCGCGACGCCGTCCACCTCGACGTGCGCCTCCATGCCGGCGGTCCCGGCGGGAGCCACCAGGTCGTCGAGCGCGGCAGCGAGCCCTTCCGCCGTCAGGTCGGGCGGATGGATCTCCACGAGGAGGGAGCGCAGGGCCCGCGACGACTGCCGCAGCGCTGCCGCCGCGTCGGTGGCGACGGCCGCGGGGACGACGGCCCCCTCCCTCCCCGCGGCGGCGAGGGCGAAGGTGGTGCCTGCCAGGTCCTGGACCACGCCGTCGTGCAGGTCGCGGGCGATCCGGCGCCGCTCGGCGTCCGAGGCGTCGATGGCGGCCTGGAGCAGCCGCTGCCGCTCGGCGGCCGCCCGGCGCAGCCGACGCGAGAGCCCCCAGATGATCAGCGTCGCCAGGCCGCCCAGGACCAGCAGCGAGCCGACCATGATCCGGCGGAAGGGTGAGAAGACCTCCTGGGTGTCCGCGGCGATGGTGTCGGCGGAGTAGTACGCCTCGAAGAGCAGCGGCGTGCCGTTCGGGGCGAGGATCCGGGTGTAGACCTCCACCAGGTCGGTGGACCCCACCTCGAGGCGGTTCTCGGGGTCGGTGAGGTCGGACACCTCGGCGTCGGTCCCGCCCTCGCGGAGGATCTGCTGCTCGGCGTCCTCGAGGGCGAAGCTCTCCCCGATCAGCTCGGTCTGGTCGGAGTAGACGATCGTGCCGTCGGCACTCCAGATCTTCACGCGCCTCACGTCCCCGACCAGGAGCCGGTCGCGCACGTCGCGGTCGAACCGGTCGATGGCGCCGGCGTCGCCGGTCGTGAGCCGGTCGGTCAGCGAGGGCTCGACCACCGAGTGGGCCAGGATCGCGGTCGCCCCCCGGGCGTCCCCCAGCGCCTCGCGCTGCGCGGCCCGGTCGATCAGGCGGTCGCTGACCACGACGACCCCGGCGAAGAGGAGGAACCCGAGGGCGAGGAACTGCGCCACCGGGCTCCGCCACGCTCGCCGACGCTCAGCCTCCATGAGCAGCGAGGATAGGCCTCACCAGCTGATGCGACCGCGACACACCTGGCCGCCGTGGGTGGCGCGCAGCCGGAACCGGTCGGTCCCCGACAGGTTCGACATCCGGCGCTCGACGTCGAAGGATCCCGACGGGCCGGACGTCGTCGACGTACCCCGGGCGGAGACACTGCCGTTGTGGCGCAGCCGCCAGTGCCAGGTCTGCCCGGAGACGTTGCTGTCCACCTCGGCCTCGACCTCGAGGCGGCCGTCGTCCGGCTTCACCTTGAGCTTCCAGTCGGCGGAGCCGCTGCAGCCGCCCCGACGGATCTTCTCGTCATCGCCGGCCATCGCGGGGGCGGCACTCCCCAGCGTCACCAGCATCGTCCCGACCACCACTGCCGCCATCGTCCTGCGCATCGTCACCAGACCTCCTGAGTCGCTTCTGTGAGGTTCCAGCGTGTGGCCGGACGAGGGCGGCCCACCATTGTCCGGTGGTCGTAGTACCCGGCGGCGAGGGTCAGCCGCCGAGCGCGACCAGCGCCCGGGCGTCGAGCCCGGCGAGGGAGTCGCGGAAGACCCGTCGCTCGCCCGCGAGCACCGGGACGTGGTTCGGAACCACGAGCACCAGGCACCCGGCCGACTCCGCGGACTTGGCACCGGTGTTGGAGTCCTCGATCGCCAGGCAGTGGGCGGCGTCGAGGCGCAGCTCTGCTGCCGCCTTGAGGTACGGGTCGGGGTGCGGCTTGCCCCGGGTGACGGCGTCGCCCGTGACGACCACGTCGAAGGCGCCCTCGGGGAGGGCGGCCAGCACCGGCGCGACGAACCGCTTGTAGGACATGGTCACCAGGGCGCGGGGCATGCCGGTGGCGGCGAGGTCCTCGAGGAGCTCGAGCGCGCCCGGCCGCCACGGCACCTCGTCCTCCACCCGGGCCACCACGCCGTCCAGCAGCTGCTCGACGATCTCGGAGGGCTCGAGGTCGATCCCCATGTGCTCACGGATGTACCGGCCGGAGTCGAGCAGGTCGTGGCCGACGAGGTTGAGGGCGTGCTCGGTCGACCAGGTGCCGCCGTGCTTCTCGGCGAGTGCGAACTCGGTCTCGATCCAGTACGGCTCGGTGTCGACGAGGGTGCCGTCCATGTCCCACAGGACGGCCCTCGGAAACGGCGCGGCAGGTCCTCGGGATGCGGCGGTGCTCAGGATTCCCTCCCGGGGGCTCGGTGCGACAGGGCGTCCGCCCAGCCTACGGTGACGGCGCCCGGCAGGCGGTGGCGGCCGTGCGGGCGACCCTGGGCACGAGGGTCCTGCCCGGCCCGCCAGGGGGCACACGGCGACGAGGGACTCCTCGCCCTGCGGGGGACCGGGCGAGGAGCCACGCGCCGAGCCCGGGGACAAGGACGGGGCGCCCCCCGGGCATGGAAAAGACCCTGGCACTCATGGCAGAGCGCACAGGGTCCGGGTGCAGTCGTTCATCCTCAGTAGAGCACACCGTCGCCTCCGCCGCCACCCTCCCCACTCACGGCAGGATGGCCGCGGCACGGGCGTGCGCCAGGAGGGTGGCCCCGTGCAGCTGGCGGCCGACGACCTCGCTGGCGACCTCGCTCAACCGCCGGCCGTGGTCGCGTGCGTAGCGACGCAGCACGCTGAAGGCGACGCTCATCTCCAGGTCGCCCGTCTGGGCGATGACACCCTTGGCCTGCTCGACGATGATCCGGCTCGTCAGCGCGTGCTGCAGCTGCGCGTTGATCGTCGCGAGGTCGGCAGCAGCCTTCTCGTTGACGACGGCCACGCTCACGACGTGAGCCAGTGCCTGGGCCAGAGCAAGGTCCTCGTCGTCGAGTCGACCAGCCTGTTCCCCGAACAGGCCCAGGGTCCCCAGGACGGTGTCGCGCAGCCGCATCGGGAGCGCGTGGACGGACCTGAAGTCGACGTCTCGTGCCGCTCGGCAGAACTGGGGCCACCGCTCCGTCTCGGCGGCGAGATCCGGCACGATCACGACCTCACCGGCCCGGAAGCAGTCCAGGCACGGTCCCTCGTCTCGTTGGAGCTGGAGCACCTCCAGGTGGTGGGCGCGGTCGGAGCTCGAGGCAGCCAGGTGGAGGGCCCCGCGGCCGTTGGCGAGAAGCAGTCCCGCCGAGTCGACGCCGAGCAGCTGGGTGCAGCTCGTGGTGAGCCTGGTCAGGATCTCGACGACGTCGTAGTCGTCGACCAGCTCGTTGGAGAGATCCACGAACGCCTGGATGATCTCGCGCTCCCTGTGATCGGTCATCCCTGCCCCCGCCCCGGTCCGTGGTCGTCCCGCTCCAGCACCAGGCGACGTTCCACGATGGCCCAGGCCACCTGGCTCGCGGTCTGCCCGGTGGCGACGGCGTGGGCTCGCAGGCGCGCCAAGGCCTCTGCGGCGTCCACGTCGAGCTGGGAGATCAGCATGCCGGTGGCCTGGTACACCTCGATGCGATCCATCTCCTCGAGGCTGCCCCACGCCTCCTCGGATCCTTCCTGGAGCGCATCGTCCTGGTTCCCGCCGCCCTCGGCGACCAGGTCGAGCAGCGGTGCTGCCGCCAGCTCGGCGGCCAGCAGCGCCCCCTCGAGCTCGTTGCCCTGCAGGGGGCCGGGATCGACGCGGAACAGGTCGAGCGCTCCCACGCACACCGAGGTGATCACGACCGGGAGGGCGAAGACCCCTCGGATCCCGTCGGCCAGGGCCGCTCCGGCAAAGGCGGGCCAGCGGCGCCCCAACGCCGAGTCGAGGTCAGGCACCAGCACGGACTGCCGGGCCGCCACCGCATCGAGGCAGGGCCCCTCCCCGAACGTGAACTGGTACTCGTCCAGCCGACGGCTGGCCTCGCTGCTCGACCCGAAGGTCCCCCGGGTCGCTCCGTCGTGGACCACCGACAGCGCCGCGCCGTCCACGCCGAAGAGGTCCACGCACGTCGAGCACAGCTCGTCGGCCGCCGGGACGCCCCGCTCGGCGCCGGTCATGGCGGCGTTCAGCTCGCTCCGCATGGCGTCGAACGCACGCGTCATCGGGACCCCTGACGTGGCCGGCCGTGGATGGCGAGGTGTCGCCCAAGGCCTGGGCCTCGGACCCCAGTGTAGGACCTCTCCCTCGCGCCGAGGCCTGCTCGCTCGACCGTCCGGCAGGCGGTCAGCACCCCGGGCGGACGTCCCTTGGCAGAGGGTGGCGGCAGGCGCACGGTCATGCGAGCACTGGTTGCGCCCCAGACCCCGACGTGACTCGCCAGTCACCAGATCGACCAGGCCGTCTCATCTCGGCCCATTGTCGGGGACTCGACGTCCAGGGCAGTGAGCCCACGTCGGGGGATTGCGCTCGCTGCCCTGGACCTCGGGGCTCGCACGCTCACGGTCACGTCCCGGCCGAGGCCCGGCTCAGTCCTCCGGGTCGTAGCCCAGGTTGGGCGAGAGCCAGCGCTCGGCCTCGGCGAGCGTCCAGCCCTTGCGCTCGGCGTAGTCGGCCACCTGGTCCCGCCCGAGCCGTCCCACCACGAAGTACTGGGAGTCGGGGTGCGAGAAGTACCAGCCGGACACCGACGCCCCCGGCCACATCGCCATCGACTCGGTCAGGCGTACGCCGAGGCTCTCCTCGACCCGGAGCAGGTCCCAGAGGGTCTGCTTCTCGGTGTGGTCGGGACAGGCGGGGTAGCCCGGCGCCGGCCGGATGCCGTCGTAGAGCTCCTTGATCAGGCCCCGGTTGTCGAGCTGCTCGTCGGGGGCATAGCCCCACGCCTCGCGGCGCACGTGCTCGTGGAGGCGCTCGGCGGCGGCCTCGGCGAGCCGGTCGGCAAGCGACTCCAGCAGGATCCCGGAGTAGTCGTCGTTCTCGGCCTGGAACGCCGCGACCCGCTCCTGGCTGCCGAGCCCGGCGGTCACGGCGAAGCCGCCGACGTGGTCCGCGAGCCCCGTCTCCCGCGGTGCCACGAAGTCGGCCAGGCAGCGGTTGGGGACCCCGTCGCGGTGCTTGCCCTGCTGGCGCAGGTGGCACAGCCGCGCGACGACCTGCTCGCGGGTGGCGTCGGCGTACACCTCGATGTCGTCGCCCACCGCGTTGGCCGCCCGGAAGCCGTAGACCCCGCGGATCCCGAGCCAGTCCCCGGCCTCGATGCGCGTCAGCATCTCCTGGGCGTCGTCGTAGAGCCGGCGGGCGGCCTCTCCTGTGGTCGGGTTGTTGAGGATGTCGGGGAAGGACCCCTTCATCTCCCAGGCGTTGAAGAACGGCTGCCAGTCGATGTAGTCGCGCAGGTCCGAGACGGAGAACGTCACCGTGCCGTCGGCCCCCAGCTCGGCCGGGACCGGCGGGGCGTGGTCGGACCAGTCGACGGGCGCGGCGTTGGCCCGGGCCTCCGCCAGGGTCACCATCGGCCGCTCGGTCTTGGCGGCGTGGCGGGTGCGGAGGCTGTCGTAGTCGGCGCGGACGTCGGCGAGGAGCTGCTCGCGGCGCTGCGGGCTCAGCAGCGACGCCACGGTCGGGACGGACCGGGACGCGTCCTTGACCCAGACGACCGGACCGTCGTACTTGCCGTCGACCTTCACCGCCGTGTGGGCTCGCGAGGTCGTGGCACCGCCGATCAGCAGCGGGATCTCGAAGCCCTGCCGCTGCATCTCGCTCGCCATCGTCACCATCTCGTCGAGCGAGGGGGTGATCAGCCCCGACAGACCGATCGCGTCGGCACCGTGCTCCCTGGCCGCGTCGAGGATCTTCTGCGGCGGCACCATCACGCCGAGGTCGATGACCTCGTAGTTGTTGCACTGCAGCACGACGCCGACGATGTTCTTGCCGATGTCGTGGACGTCGCCCTTCACGGTCGCCATCACGACGGTGCCGTTGGTCTCCTTCTGGGTGGCCAGGGCCGGGTCCTTGGCCTTCTCCTCCTCGATGAAGGGGATCAGGTAGGCGACGGCCTTCTTCATCACCCGAGCGCTCTTCACCACCTGCGGGAGGAACATCTTGCCCGAGCCGAAGAGGTCGCCGACGACGTCCATGCCGTCCATCAGCGGGCCCTCGATCACCTCGATGGGGCGGCCGCCACGCTCGGCGATCTCGGCCCGCAGCTCTTCGGTGTCGTCGACGACGTGGGCGTCGATCCCCTTGACCAGCGAGTGGGTGATCCGCTCCCCCACCGGCAGCGATCGCCACTCGTCGACCGTCTCCTCGTCGGCCTCGGCCGCCCGGTTGTAGCGCTCGGCCACCTCGAGCAGCCGCTCGGCCGCGTCCGGCCGCCGGTTGAGCACGACGTCCTCGATCCGCTCCCGCAGCTCCGCGTCCACCTGGTCGTAGACGGCGAGCGCACCGGCGTTGACGATGCCCATGTCGAGGCCCGCCTCGATGGCGTGGAAGAGGAAGACCGCATGGATCGCCTCGCGCACCGGGTTGTTGCCGCGGAAGGAGAAGCTGACGTTGGAGATGCCGCCCGAGACCAGGGCGCCCGGCAGGTTCTGCTTGATCCAGCGGGTGGCCTCGATGAAGTCCTGCCCGTACGTCGCGTGCTCCTCGATGCCGGTGGCCACCGCGAACACGTTGGGGTCGAAGATGATGTCCTCGGCCGGGAAGCCGACCTCCTCGGTGAGGATCCGGTAGGCCCGCCCGCAGATCGCCTGCCGACGCTCCAGGGAGTCGGCCTGGCCGTCCTCGTCGAAGGCCATGACCACGACGGCAGCGCCGTAGCGCCGGCACAGCCGGGCCTGCTCGACGAACTTCTCCTCGCCCTCCTTCATGGAGATCGAGTTGACGACCGGCTTGCCCTGCACGCACTTGAGCCCGGCCTCGATGACCTCCCACTTCGAGGAGTCGACCATGACGGGGACCCGGCTGATGTCGGGCTCGCTGGCGACCAGCTTGAGGAAGCGGTCCATCGCCGCGACGCCGTCGATCATCCCCTCGTCCATGTTGACGTCGATGACCTGGGCGCCGTTCTCGACCTGCTGCGCGGCCACCGTGAGGGCGGTGTCGTAGTCGCCGTCCTTGATCAGCGTGCGGAAGCGGGCGGAGCCGGTGATGTTGGTCCGCTCCCCCACGTTGACGAAGAGGCTGTCTTGGTCGATGGCGAACGGCTCCAGCCCGGAGAGCCGCAGGGCCGGTGCCGGCGTGGCCCGGGTCCGGGGCTCCGCGCCCTTGACCGCGGTGGCGATCGCCTCGATGTGCTCGGGGGTGGTGCCGCAGCAGCCGCCGGTCAGGTTGACCAGCCCGGACGCGGCGAAGTCGCCCAGGACCGAGGCCATCTGGTCCGGCGACTCGTCGTACTCGCCGAACTCGTTGGGCAGCCCCGCGTTGGGGTGGGCGGAGACGAAGCAGTCGGCGATCCGGGCGAGCTCGGCGACGTACGGCCGGAGCTCGGCCGCACCGAGGGCGCAGTTGAGGCCCACGACGAGGGGGCGGACGTGGCGCACGCTGTGCCAGAAGGCCTCGGTGGTCTGGCCCGAGAGCGTCCGGCCGGACGCGTCGGTGATGGTCCCGGAGATCCAGACGGGCCACCGGCGGCCCTGCTCCTCGAAGAGCGTCTCGAGGGCGAACACCGCCGCCTTGGCGTTGAGGGTGTCGAAGATGGTCTCGACGAGCAGCAGGTCGCTGCCGCCGTCGACCAGCCCGCGCGCCTCCTCGAGGTAGGACTCGACGAGCTCGTCGAACTCGACGTTGCGGGCGCCCGGGTCGTTGACGTCGGGCGAGATGGACGCGGTCTTGTTGGTCGGGCCGAGCGAGCCGGCCACGAACCGGGGCCAGTCCGCGGTCGAGAACTCGTCGGCAGCCAGCCGCGCCGCCGCCGCGGCCGCGACGTTGAGCTCGTAGCAGTGGTCCTGCAGCCCGTAGTCGGCCTGGGAGATGCTGGAGGCGGTGAAGGAGTTGGTGCAGACGATGTCGGCGCCGGCCTCGAGGTAGTGCCGGTGGATGTCGCGGATGATGTCGGGCTGGGTCATCGACAAGATGTCGGAGTTGCCCTTGAGGTCGTGACCGTGATCGGCGAACCGGTCCCCGCGGTAGTCGTCCTCGCCGAGCTGGTGTCCCTGGATCAGGGTGCCCATCGCCCCGTCGATGACCAGGATGCGCTCCTGCATCGCAGCCGTGAGCGCCTGCGTGGCATCGGGCCGGTGTGCGGGCTCGGACACGGCTCTCCTCTCGGCTCCATCGGGGCCTCCAGCGTAGGCAGCCTGTCCGCAACGTGGACTGACTTCCCGGATGGTGAACACGACCATCGTGACACCCACGCCGAACACCCGCGAAATCATCGGAGCGGTCGTCCCTGCCGCGTCACGGCACAGTGACTAGGGTGGATGGGTGATCGAGCTCGAGGACGTCCCCGACCTGGTCGACCCCGTCGTCATCGCGGCCTTCGCCGGTTGGAACGACGCTGCGGACGCCTCCTCCGCCGTCGTGGACCACCTGATGCAGGTCTGGGACGCGCGGATCATCGGCAGCGTCGACCCGGAGGACTACTACGACTTCCAGGTCAACCGGCCCACGATCGGCACCGACCCCAGCGGGCACCGGCGGCTGGTCTGGATGACCACCCAGATCGCGGTCGCCTCCCCGCCCGACCTGGGGCGGGACGTGATCCTCATCCGTGGCATCGAGCCCAACCTGCGCTGGCGGCAGTTCTGCGCCGAGCTGCTCGCTGCCTGCGACGACCTCGGCGGTGAGCTGGTCGTCACCCTGGGCGCGCTGCTCGCGGACACCCCCCACACCCGACCGGTCCCGGTGACCGGGACCGCCACGGAGCCCGACCTCGTCGACCGGCTCAAGCTCGAGCAGTCGACGTACGAGGGCCCGACAGGCATCGTCGGCGTGTTCCAGGACGCCTGCGTCCGGCTCGACATCCCGGCGGTGTCCTACTGGGCGGCGGTCCCCCACTACGTCCCGCAGCCGCCGTGCCCCAAGGCGACGCTGGCGCTCGTCGGCCAGCTCGAGGACCTGCTGCAGACGAGCATCCCGCTCGACGAGCTGCCCGACGACGCCCGGGCCTGGGAGCGCGGCGTCGACGAGCTCGCCGAGGAGGACGAGGACGTCGCCGACTACGTCCGGGCCCTCGAGGAGACCCGCGACACCACCGACCTGCCGGAGGCGTCCGGTGAGGCGATCGCCCGGGAGTTCGAGCGCTACCTCAAGCGCAACCGGCCCGACGAGGGTCCGGGTCAGGGTCCGCAGGTCTGAGCTAGAGGGACAGGCCGAGCGCCGCGTCGAGCAGCCGGTGGACCGTGCCGGCGGCGGCGGGGTCGCTGGTGTCGGCCAGCCCGTCGGTCCCGAGGGTCGCGTCCACCCAGGCCTGCACGGCGGCCACGGCGGCCGGGGCGTCCAGGTCCTCGGCCAGGGCGGCCAGCACGGCCTCGGCGACCGGAGCGGCCGGTGCGCCGGCACCCAGCGAGAGGGCGCGGCGCCAGGTGACGAGGGTGTCGACCGCGTCCCAGAGCTGGTCGTCGGTCCACTCCCAGTCGGCGCGGTAGTGGTGGCGCAGCAGCGACAGCCGGATCGCCATGGGGTCGACGTCGCTGTGGCGGAGGGCGCTGACGAAGACCAGGTTGCCGCGCGACTTCGACATCTTCTCGCCGTCGTAGCCGACCATGCCGGCGTGGGCGTACGCCCGGGCGAACCGCTCCCCGCCCCGGGCGACCTGCGCCTCGCTCGCGCACATCTCGTGGTGCGGGAAGACCAGGTCGCTGCCGCCGCCCTGGACGTCGAAGGTGGTCCCGAGGTGGAGCAGGGCGATGGCGGTGCACTCGACGTGCCAGCCCGGTCGTCCCGGTCCCCACGGGCTGTCCCACGCGGGCTCCCCGGGGCGCTCGGCCCGCCACAGCACGCAGTCGAGCGGGTCCTTCTTGCCGGCCCGGTCGGGGTCGCCACCGCGGTCGCCGAAGACGGCGAGCATCTGGTCGCGGGTCCAGCCGGACAGCGAGCCGAACGTCTCGTCACTGGTGACGGAGAAGTAGAGGTCGTCCTCGACGCGGTAGACCGAGCCGGTGGCCTCGAGCTCGCGCACCAGGTCGATCACCAGCGGGATCGACTCGACCGCCCCGACGTAGTGGTCGGGCGGGACCACACGGAGCGCCGCCATGTCGTCGCGGAACAGCTGGGTCTCGCGCTCGGCGAGCTCGCGCCAGTCGCCGCCGACCTTCGCGGCCCGCTCCAGGAGCGGGTCGTCGACGTCGGTCACGTTCTGGACGTAGGTGACGTCGTGGCCGGCGTTGCGCCAGGCGCGGACGAGCAGGTCGAAGCCGACGTACGTCGCCGCGTGGCCCATGTGGGTCGCGTCGTAGGGAGTGATCCCGCAGACGTACAGCCGGGCCGCACCCTGCTGCGGGACGACCGTCACGGACTCGCCGGACGCCGTGTCGTGGAGCCGCACCGGGGGTCCGGTCACGTCGAGTCCGGGGATCTCGGGGGCGGGCCAGACGCGCATGGTGGGAAGGGTAACGGGGAGGGCCAGCGTCCTAGAACGGCGGCCACGGGATGGCCGGCCAGTCTCCCCTCGGCTGAGGGAACACCGCCGCGGCGCGCAACCGCTCGGCACGGCGCCGGAGGCCCTCGACCTCCCGCTCGGTCACCAGGTGCTCCAGCCCCTCGCCGAGGGTGCCGGCGACCGCGGCGAGCACCCGGTCGATGCCGTCGAGCTCGTCGGCGGCCAGCGGCTCGCCGGCCCATCCCCAGAGGACGGTCCGCAGCTTGGGCTCGGCGTGGAACGTCACGCCGTGGTCGACCCCGTGGCGGTGGCCGCCGGTCATCTCCAGCACGTGACCACCCTTGCGGTCGGCGTTGTTGACCAGCACGTCCAAGACCGCCATGCGCCGCAGCGCCACGGAGTCCTCGTGGACCAGCGAGATCGGCCGGTCGTGCTGGTCCACGCCGTCGAACACGTGCAGGAACCCGGCCGGCGTGGCGCCTTCGGGGACGATCGTCACGGCCTCCTGATCCGGGTCGGGCTCCTTCCAGAGCTGCACCATCCCCAGGCCGTGAGGACCCTCGCGCAGGACCGTGAGCGGCACCACGTCCCAGCCGCTCGCCGCCGACACCAGGTGGGAGGCCACCTCGCGGAAGGCCAGGCTGCCGTCGGGGAAGTCCCACAGCGGGCGCTCCCCCGCGATCGGCTTGTAGACGACCTGGGTGCCGTCCACCTCCCCGACGAAGGTGGCGTTGGAGGCGGGCATGATCCGTCCGTGGAGGACGAGCTCGCCGTCCTCGATCACGGGTCGCGGCGGCGGAACCCGTTGGCCCGGACGCACAGGTGGCCGTCGGGGTCGATCGGGTGGCCGCAGAAGGGACAGCTCGGCCGCCCGGCGTCGACCACCTGCTCGGCACGCTTGACGAAGGAGCGCGCGGCGGCGGCGGTCAGGCGTACGAGCAGCAGCTCGTCGGGCTCGGGCTCCTCGAAGTCGTCGTCGACCTGGTCGGGCGCCACCACGGCCGCCTCGGAGTAGGGGAAGACCTCGACGACCACCCGCTCCGCGTCGGGGTCCCACGAGAGGGTCATCGTCCCGGCCCGGAACTCCTCCTCGATCGGCGACGCGAGCGGACCGTTGTCGTCGAGGTCGAGCGGCGCGACCGCCGGCACGACACCACGGGTGTCGGCCTTCATCAGCTCGTCGAGGAGCTGGTCCATCCGCTCCGCGAGGGCCACCACCTGCTGCTTCTCGAGGGCGACGCTGACGACACGGCGGCCCTCGCTGGCCTGCAGGAAGAAGGTGCGCTCCCCGGGCTCGCCGACGGTCCCGGCGACGAAGCGTTCGGGCGGGTCGAAGGAGTGGACGATCGGCACGGATCCCACCCTAGTGACCGGGCCCAGCGCCGCCACCGACGACTCCGGTCGCCGGCGCCTTCCGGCGTCCCTTGGGCGCCAGCCACGCCAGGTCACCGTCATGGGTGTTGGTCTGCAGGACGTACGCCGACTCAGCGGTGAACCGCACCACCGACACCGACGCGGGGTCGACGTGGAGCCGCTGGAACTGGTCGAGGTGCAGCCCGAGCGCGTCGGCGAGGACCGCCTTGAGCGGGTCGCCGTGCGTCACCGCGGCCCAGACGGCGTTCGGGCCGTGCTCGGCCTCGACCCGGGCGTCGTGGCGGCGTACGGCCTCGACCGCGCGGGCGGCCATCCCGGCCAGGGACTCCCCGTCGGGGAAGGTGACGGCGGAGGGACGACGCTGCACCGTCTTCCACAGCTTCTCGCGGGCGAGCTCCTTGAGCTCCCGCCCCTGCCAGTCGCCGTAGTCGCACTCGACGAGCCCACGCTCGGTGACCACCTTCGCCCGCTCGGGCTGGGCGTTCGCGATCGCCGACGCGGTCTCCTTGCAGCGCTCCAGCGGGCTGCTCACGAGCGAGGCCAACGGGACCGGGGCCAGCCGGTGGGCGGTGCGCCCCGCCTGCTCGCGACCCGTGTCGTCCAGATGGACCCCCTTGAGGCGGCCGGTGAGGAGGCCGCTGGCGTTCGCCGTCGAACGGGCGTGCCGGACCAGGAGCACGGTTGCCATGCCGGCGACTGTACGTGCCCTAACCTCAGGAGGGTGATCGTCGACAGCGCCCTCTACCGCCGGGGCACCCGGGTGCCGGTGGAGTGCGACGTCGCGGACCTGGCGACGATGCGGGAGCGGTGCGAGCCCGGCGACTTCGTGTGGGTCGGCCTGCACGAGCCCGACCTCGGGGAGCTGGCCAAGGTCGCCAACGCCTTCCAGCTCCATCCCCTCGCCGTCGAGGACGCCGTCAACGCCCACCAGCGGCCCAAGCTGGAGCGCTACGACGACACGATCTTCCTGACCGTGAAGACGCTCTGGTACGTCGACGCCGAGGACGCGGTCGAGACCGGCGAGATCAACCTGTTCATCGGTGCCGACTTCGTGGTCAGCGTGCGCCACGGCGAGGGCGGCGGGCTGAAGCGCGCCAGGGTCGACCTCGAGGCGCGCGAGGCCGTGCTCGCCCACGGGCCGACCGCGGTCGTCTACGCCGTGTGCGACCAGGTCGTCGACGCGTACGAGGAGGTGGTCGACGAGCTGGTCGCCGACGTCGACGAGGTCGAGATGTCGGTGTTCTCCGAGGAGCGCACCAACGACTCGGCGCGCATCTACGTCCTCAAGCGCGAGCTCGCCGAGGTGCGCCGGGCAGTGATGCCGCTGCGCGAGCCGGTCGGGCGCTTCGCCAACGGGATGGTCCGCGGGATCGACCCCGAGGCCGGCGCCTACTTCCGCGACGTGGGCGACCACCTCGCCCGCGCGGCCGCGACGATCGACGAGCTCGACGGGCTGCTGTCCACCGCCTTCGACGCCCACATGGCGCGGATCTCGGTGCAGCAGAACGAGGACATGCGCAAGATCTCGGCCGGCGCCGCCCTGATCGTCGTCCCGACCCTGATCGCCGGCATCTACGGCATGAACTTCGACGTCATGCCCGAGCTCCACTGGGACTTCGGCTACGCCTGGGCGCTGCTGCTGATGTTCGGGGCGTCGGCCGGCCTGCTCTGGTTCTTCAAGCGCTCCGGCTGGCTCTGACGGAACGGTCGGACATCAGCGCTCGCCGGCCCTGCGCCCGGGGCGGTGACGGTCCCCAGGGCTCCTTCGGCACTCACGTCCTCGCGGCGCCTGCCGAGCGGTGACGACGCAGGAAGTCCAGCACGAGGCGGGCTGTGTCGGCAGCGTGACTGAGGGCGAGCAGGTGGCCTGCTCCTGCCACCGTGGCGCTCTCCGTCTGGGGGAGCAGCCGGCGGATCCGGGTGCGGACCTCGGCGAACCACGGACCGCTCTGGCCGCCGCCGACGTAGAGCACCGGGCACGTGATCCTCGTGGCGTCCGCATCGTCGAGCTCCCAGGAGAGCAGTGCCGGGAGGTCGGACTCGAAGAACGTCGGGGCGTCGCGCTCCATCGCCGCCACCGAGCCCGGCAGGTCCCGCTCCGACTCAGCACGCCAGTCGGGCCCGGCGAGCATCCCCATGAGCTCGTCCAACGCCACGGTCGGCCCCCGGGAGGAGTAGCTCTCGACGAGGCGGGTGCTCGCGGCGACGAAGTCCGGAGTGCTCGGCACGCCCGACGGCGGCGGCTCCAGCACCGTCAACGTCCGCACCACGTCCGGGCATCTCGTCGCCAGGGTCAGCGCGACGGCCGCGCTGTAGCTGGCACCGACCACGTGGGCCGGCCCGACCGCCAACGCCTCGAGGAGGAAACGACAGTCAGCGGCGTCCTGGGCGATCGAGCCCGGTCGGAGCGCCGGCCCGCTGCCGGCGTACCCGCGGCGGTGGTAGTGGATCACCTCGAGCTCACCGTCGCCGGCGAGCTGCTCGGCCAGGGGACGCAGCTCATCAGCGGTCAGTGCCGTCTGGATGACCACGAGGGGCTCACCCTCGCCCCACACCTCGGTCTCGAGGTCGACCTCGCCGACCCTGACGGGCCTCGTGCGGCTCACACAAGCCATCGTCGCTGCGCCGAAGGTGGATGACAACAGGCCACCCGGGATGCCCGCAGCGCACGTCGTGCGGCGAGGGTCAGGGAGTCAGCACGCCGGTCGCGAGCAGCACCAGCGTCATGCCCCCGAGCACCACGCGGTAGATCACGAACGGCGTGTAGGAACGGGTCGAGACGTAGCGCAGCAGCCACGCGATGGCGGCGTACCCGACGAGGAACGACACGATCGTCGCGACGAGCGTCGGGCCCCAGCCGTACGCGTTCTCGCCGTGCGGGATCTCCTTGAGCTCGAAGAGCCCGGCACCCACGACCGCGGGGATCGCGAGCAGGAACGCGTAGCGGGTGGCCGCCTCACGCTCGTACCCGAGGAACCGGCCCATCGAGATGGTGGCGCCGGAGCGGGAGACCCCGGGGATCAGGGCGCAGGCCTGCGCCGCACCCATCAGCACCGCGTGGCGCAGCGTCATCTGCTTGATCGTGCGGTCGTCGCTGCTGAAGCGGTCGGCGATCCCGAGGACGACACCCATGACGACCAGCGTGGTGCCGATGATCCAGAGGTTGCGGAAGTCCTCCTCGATGACGTCCTTGAGCAGGATGCCGAGGACCACGATCGGCAGGGAGCCGATGATGATGAACCAGCCCATCCGCGAGTCGAGGTGACCGCGGAGCTCGGGTCGGAAGAGCGACCGGGTCCAGGTCGAGCCGATCCGCCAGATGTCCTTGCGGAAGTAGATGAGGACCGCCAGCTCGGTGCCGATCTGGATCACGGCCGTGAAGGCGGCTCCCGGGTCGCCCCACCCGAAGAGCTCCGGGAAGATCCGCAGGTGTGCGCTGCTGGAGATGGGGAGGAACTCGGTCAGCCCCTGAAGGGTGCCGAGCGCGACGGCCTTGAGGAGATCCCACACGGCGGGCAAGCCTACGGATAGCCTCTTCGCCATGCTGCAACGCGCCCTGGGGCACACCGGTCTGTCGGTCTCGCGGCTCGGTCTCGGCACGGCCATGTGGGGCACCCAGGTCGACGAGCACGAGGCCCGCGACCTGCTCGGCACGTACGTCGATGCGGGCGGCACGCTCGTCGACACGGCCGTGATGTACGGCGCCGGCGCCTCCGAGGAGCTGCTCGGCCGGCTGATGGGCGAGGTGGGTCGCGAGCAGCTGGTGGTCGCGTCCAAGGGCGGCTTCCGCGCCGGACCGGACGGCCCGGTCCGCGACACCTCGCGCCGCACCCTGCTGCAGAACCTCGACACCTCGCTCGAGCGGCTCCGGACCGACCACGTGGACCTCTGGCAGGTGCACGTGTGGTCGGACGCGGCGCCGGTCGAGGAGACGATGGCCGCGCTCGACCAGGCCGTCACCTCGGGCCGCGCCCGCTACGTCGGCGTGTGCAACTACGCCGGCTGGCAGCTCGCCCAGGCCGCCACCTGGCAGCGCGCCATCCCCGGCCGGGTGCCGCTCGCGAGCACCCAGGAGGAGTACTCGCTGCTCAACCGTGACCTCGAGCGGGAGGTGCTGCCGGCGGCCCGCAGCACCGGCCTCGGCGTGCTGCCCTACTCCCCCCTCGGCGGTGGCGTCCTCACCGGCAAGTACCGCACGGGCACGCCCGCACACTCACGCGGTGCTGGCCGGCTCTCGGCCAGCGTCGACCGCTACCTCGACGACCACGGACGGGCCGTGGTCGAGGGCGTGGCCCGCGCGGCCGACGGCCTCGGCTGGACACCGCTCCAGGTCGCGCTGGTCTGGGTCCGCGACCGACCCGGCGTCACCGCGCCGATCGTCGGCGCCCGGACCGCGACGCAGCTCAAGGACGTGCTCGGCGTGGAGGGGTTGACCCTGCCGCCCGAGATCGTCGCGGCCCTCGACGACGTCTCGGGGGACTGAGATGACGGCGACCCGCGCCACGCAGCGACCGCTCCGCCCCGGGGTGGAGTGGGAGTTCGAGAAGCTGGTGATCTCGCGCGACTTCTCGCGCAACGTGGTCACCCGCCTGCTCGTCGACCGCGCCGAGCACGGCGGCTGGGAGCTCGACCGGGTCCGGATCTCGCCCGACGGCACCCGCCGCGTGGTCCTGCGGCGCAAGATCATCCGGCAGCGGCAGCTCGTCTGAGCGTCGGCCGGGTCAGACCTCGTCGAGGAACCGGTCGAAGACGCGCGCCCCGAACTCCAGCGCGTCCACCGGCACCCGCTCGTCGACGCCGTGGAAGAGCGCGGTGAAGTCGAGGTCGGCGGGGAGCCGCAGCGGGGCGAAGCCGTAGGACCTCATGCCGAGCTTGCGGAAGTGCTTGGCGTCGGTGCCACCGCTCATCAGGAACGGCGCGACCAGCGCCTCGTCGTCCTCGGCCAGCAGGCTGCGCGTCATCGCGTCGACCAGGTGGCCGTCGTACGGCGTCTCCCACGGCTCCTGCTTGGTGATGAAGTCGAGCTCCACCGCGTCGCCGCACAGCTCGGCGAGAGTGTCGAAGAACTCGTCGCCGTAGCCGGGCAGGAAGCGGCCGTCGATGGTGGCGGTCGCCTCCGTCGGGATCACGTTCGCCTTGTAGCCGGCCTGTAGCATCGTCGGGTTGGCGGTGTTGCGGATCACGGCGCCCAGCATCCGGCTCGCGCTGCCGAACTCCTCGATCAGCGCCTCGGCGTTCTCCGGGGTGGCCTCGGTCCCGGCGAGCTCGGCGACGGTCGCGAGCAGCACCTCCATCGCCGGCGTCAGGCGCACGGGCCACGGGTGGGCGCCGATCCTCGCGACCGCGGCCGCGAGGTCGGTGACCGCGTTCTCCCTGTTGATCATCGAGCCGTGCCCGGCCCGGCCGCGAGCGGTCAGCGTCATCCACGCCATGCCCTTCTCGGCCGCCTCGATGAGGTAGATGCGCCGGCCGCGCACGGTCGCGCTGAAGCCGCCGACCTCGCCGACCGCCTCGGTGACGCCGTCGAAGTGCTCGGCGTGGTCCTCGACCATCACCTGGGCCCCGTGGTGGCCACCGGCCTCCTCGTCGGCGGTGAACGCCAGCACCACCGGCCGCGCCGGCACCCGCCCCGCCCGGGTGCGCGCCCGGACGACGGAGAGCAGCATCGCGTCGAAGTCCTTCATGTCGACCGCGCCGCGGCCCCACACGAAGCCGTCCTGCACCTCGCCCGAGAACGGGTCGACCTGCCAGTCCTCGGCCGCCGCCGGGACGACGTCGAGGTGACCGTGCAGCAGCAGCGCGTCGTCGCGGCTGCCGTCGCCGCCCCAGTGGGCGATCAGGCTGGTCCGGCCCGACGTCCGCTCGACGACGGTGGACTCGATCCCGACCTCGTCGAGCAGCGTCGCGACGTGCTCGGCGGCCTTGCGCTCGCCCGGCCCGGAGCCGTCCCCATAGTTCGAGGTGTCGAGGCGGATCAGGTCGCGACACAGCTCCACGACCTCCCCGGCAGGGTCGTGGGCGGGCGTCTGGATGTCCGAGGTCATGCCCCCATCCTGACACCGTTGGGGGGACCCTCCCGATGCGGGACTCACGCCCTCCCTTTGCTACTGTTCCACCGCACTCGTCCGGGTGGCGGAATTGGCAGACGCGCTAGCTTGAGGTGCTAGTGCCCGTATTAGGGCGTGGGGGTTCAAGTCCCCCCTCGGACACCACAGACCGCAGGTCAGTCGACCTGCACTCTCTCTGGGGCAGCCACGTGGTTGCGTCTCCCAGGGGCACCTGTGCCCGTCCGAGCGTCGAAGCACGGTTGGCGTGCTGGAGCCGCTTCGGGTCAGCCGTCGGGTCACCGCTGCACCATCCGTCAGCCGGAACTACTGCCGGCGGAGGAGGCCGGTGAGTCCGGCGAGCAGGAAGCCCACGAACACCCAGGACAGGACGCGCAGCGTGTGCATGACGAGCGATACCGGTCCGGGGGGCGGGAGCCAGGCGGGGGTGGCTATCGCTGGCGGAATGGCCACGCTGGCGGCGTACTCCAAGGTGTTCATGCAGGGGGTGTCCCAGGAGGGGTTCGTGCAGTCGGCGGCGCGGACGCGGCCAGGGATGTCGGCGATGGTCGCACCGGGGTACTCGTGCGCCGCGATCGCGGCCGTGGTCTCGGTGGTGAAGTCGTCACCGGTGACCGCGATGAGGCCAAGCGCCACGAGGAACACCCCGAGCAACCAGGCCAGCGACCGGAGCGGGTAGTGGCCGTAGCCGGTGGTGATTCGATAGATGACCTGCACGACCCTGCTGGGGAGGGGGCCCATCTGCGCAGCGAGCCCCGCCCACCGGTAGCGGATCCTCCGGGCGTCGCTCGCTTGCCCCATGGTTTCGTAGGCGTTGGCCAGCTCGGACCACACTTGGGATGACGGACCCTCCTCGTGGCTCACGTCCTCGTCGACTGAGACCCCTTCGGGCAGTGCCGTCAACCACGCCCCCGCAACCCGGACATCGTCTGCGACCACACCGAGGACTCCCCCCAGCTTCCACCCTCGGGCCGAGCGAAGCGGCGGCAGATCCCCCGGATCTCGTGGGGTGACCAGGAGTCCGACCTCGGCTCGCGGCAGGGCGATCCCACCCGGCGGGTGGGGACCCACCGACTGAAACCTGCTCCTGGCGAAGCGGCTCTCACCGGCCATGACCAAGCGGTCACAACGGACGCCACCGAGGTAGACCTCCGCGTGTCGATACACCGGGGCGGCGATGTGGACGCTGTTCGCGGTCGTTTCCGCAAGGCTGAGAAGAATGGCGGAGCGTGCCACGTCCACGAACTCGGGGTCGATCACAAGGTCGTCCCCGACCTCCAACCGGGACGCGTTGAAGGATGGCTGGAGGTCGGGATCCTCCAAGGTGCACTCCAGCCGGAAGGCCTGTGCCACCGACACTGAACGCAGCCCGATGAAGCTACGAACGCCTTCGACAACCAAGTCCCCGCCGACGGCGACGCGGTCCAGCGTCACCTCGGTGGGCTTCAGCTCGTCTGCCCCTGGGAAACGTTGACGGTCGAATCGGACGTCACCTCCGATCCCCACGTCGAACAGCCCGATCCCGTCAGCGGTTGGGGGCAGTACCAGGCCTCGAGCCAGGTGTGAGTTCTCGATGGCAAGGTGATCGGCCTGAGAGCTGTCGAGCTCCAGGGAGTCCAGCCGAGTGCCGTGCATTCGTAGGAAGTGAGTGATGCGGCACGCCACGAGTCTCAGGCTCCGGGGCCAGTCGAGGCCGACAAGGTGGAGGTCACCCCGGATCTCGGCACCGATGATCGTGAGCCCCCCGAGCGCGAGCGAGGTGGGGTCGCGAGCCGTACGATGCAGGAACTCGCTCAGCACCTGTCCCGGGATGGCCATGCTCATGAGCGCGCCCTGCGCCTCTGCCTGGACTTCAGGAGGCTGAGGGTTGCCGTCGTCGAGGCACGCAAGAAGTCGCAGACACTCAGCCACCTCGACGTCCCGCAGAAGTGGGGAGCCCTGAGGGGGCATGTCCCCGTCATCGAGGAACTGCTCAGCGTCCATGACTCATCGTGCACCCAGAGCGTCGTGTCGAACACCGGTGTGGTCTGGCCCATCAACGGGACTGCAGGGGGAAGAAGAGGGCACATCCGGCCGAGAGCCGTCGCGAGGGGCGTTCTTCCGTGCACCCGGGCACCTTCGGGGCTACATTCGCCCGCCCCCCCACGCGTGCCCATCGACGCCAGGACCCACGATCCGGTCCCCGGGGTCCAGGTTCTCTGGCCGCGGGGATCGTTGCATTCCGGCTGCCCATTCACCCGGGGCGGGTGACGTGGGAGGACCGCTCCGACGGCCACCATGGACCGCCCGCACCGTGCTGCAGGAAGGCCCTGATGTCCGCCACCGTTCTCATCGCCCTGGGGGCGGTGCTCTGCTTCCTCGGCGCCCGGTTCCTGCGGGTGACGATCCTCGTCGCCGGCTTCGGGCTCGGCTGGATGCTCACCGAGCTGTTCGACGCCGACCTGCAGACCCAGGTCCTGGTCGCGCTGGGCGCGGCGGTGACGGCGTTCGTCGTGACGCTCGTGATCCGGTCGATCCTGCTCTTCGTGGCGGGCGCGGTGGTCGGCGCCGTCATCGGCGCCAGGGTCTACGCGCTGCTGGCAGGGGGCGAGGGGGACCCCGATCTGGTCCTCGGCCTGGTGTTCGTCCCGACCATCGCCCTCCTCGGCGGCTTCCTCGGGGACCGCTACCAGCGGCGGCTGCTCGTCTGGGGCACCGCCGTCGCGGGTGCCGCGATGATCCTCTCCGGCGTGGGGCGAGCAGGCAGCTCGTCCACCGAGCTCTTCTGGCGCCCGCAGACCACCTGGGGCACGGCTGTCTTCCTGGTGGCCTGGGTGGGGCTCGCCCTGGTCGGGCAGCGGTTCCAGCACCGCGACGACACCGAGGACGCGCGCTGAGGCGTCCGAAACCCGGTTGCCGGCCGACGGGACCAGCAGGACACTCGCTGCATGACCGCCGCGCTCCCTGCGGCCCTCCCCGCAGGGTTCACCCTGGAGCCCGCAACCGGCGCCCACGCGCCCGAGGTGCACCAGATCATCGCCGCCGAGCAGGTCGCGGCCTTCGGGTTCTGCGCCGACACCGAGGAGGACGCCCGCGCCGAGCTCGAGCCACCCCCGACCATGGACTCCCTCCAGCACGTCGTCCGGGACGGCACGGGCAGGGTCGTCCAGTGGTGGTTCGCGTTCCACGTCCCGGGCGACCCGCTGCTCGGCACCGGGATCACCAGCGATCCGGCGCTCCCCGACGAGGTGCACGACGAGCTGACCGCGGCCGGCTGGGGGCTGTTGCTCCCGTGGTTGACCGACCACGCTCCCGACGGCGAGGGGCCGGTCAGGGCGTTCTCCGGGTGCCCGGCCGGTGCGACCGCCGCCCAGCGCCGCCTCGCAGCCGCCGGCTTCACCCACCAGCGCACCTTCTGGGAGATGCTCGGACCGGTCACCGGCGCCTCCCGCACCGCGGCACCCGTCCCGGGACTCGCCATCACCGGCGCCGCGAGCAGCCACGACGTCCACGGAGTGCTCAACGAGGGCTTCGTCGGCCACTGGGGATTCACGCCGCTCGACCACGACTCGTGGCTGGCCCTCGAGGAGTCCCAGTCCGGGTTCGACCCGGCGTTCCGGTTCCTGGCCACGATCGACGGCGTTCCCGCTGCGGCGATGGTGCTGAGCCGGAGGCTGGAGACCGAGGACGCCCTGTACGTCGCCGAGCTCGCCACCCTCGCGCCGTACCGCCGTCGCGGCATCGCCGCGGCCCTGCTGGCGCACGCCTGCGAGATCGCGCACCGGGAGGGGCTCGGCCGGCTGTCGCTGCACGTGGACAGCGAGAACAGCCACGACGCACCGTCGGTCTACCGCAGGGCAGGACTCGACGTGCGCTGCGCCTTCCACGGGTACATCGCGGAGCTCGCCCGCCCGCACCCGGCCCCCTTCGTCCCCGGGACGTGATGGACTGACCCCGTGATGATCCGTCCCGCCGAGCTCTCGGCGATCAAGCGTGGCGAGATCGACCTCGCCTTCCGTCGCTGGGACCGGCCGCGGGTCAAGGTCGGGTCCCGGCTGCGCACTGCCGTGGGCCTGCTCGAGGTGACCTCCGTCGAGCAGGTCGCGCTCTCCTCGCTCCGGGCCGAGGATGCCCATCGGGCGGGTGCGGCGTCGCTGGCCGGGCTCAAGGAGGCACTGGCCCACCGGACCGACCGCCCCGTCTTCCGGGTGGGTCTTCAGTACGCCGGCGCCGACCCCCGCGAGGCGCTGCGCGAGTCCGTGCCCACGCCTGCGGAGATCGAGTCGATCCTCGCCTCGCTCGACCGTCTCGACCACGCCTCGCCCCACGGGCCGTGGACGCGCGCCACCCTCGAGGTCATCGACCGCTCGCCCGAGGTCCGCGCCCCGGACCTGGCCGCCGAGCTGGGTCGGGACACCCCGGACTTCAAGCGCGACGTCCGCAAGCTGAAGGAGAAGGGCCTCACCGAGTCGCTCGCGATCGGCTACCGGCTCTCGCCGCGGGGCGAGGCCGTGCTCGACCACGGCCGACCACCCCGAGCCCGCGCACCTCGCCCGGAGGGCACCCCGCTCCCCCGCACCATCGGCGCTCCGGCCACCGGCGCGCTCCGCGTCGTCGAGGTGACCAGCCTCGAGCAGGTGACCGCCTGGACCGAGGCCGAGCTGCTCGCGCTGCACGGCGTCGGCCCCGTCGCCGTCACCCGGCTCGGCGAGGCCCTGGCCGAGCGTGGCCTCGGGTTCCGGGAGGACTGATGGACGCCTTCCGGGTCGGGTTCGTCACCGGCGCCACACCCGACAAGTGGGCCCGAGCGTGGCGCGAACGGCAGCGGCAGCCGCTGGAGCTGGTGCCGGTCACCGAGGAGGAGCAGGAGCTGCGGCTTCGCGACCTCGGCCTCGACATGTGCCTGGTCCGACTGCCGGTCGACCGCGACGGCCTGCACCTCGTGCCGCTCTACGACGAGGTGCCGGTGGTCGTCGTGCCGCGCGACCACTTCGTCACCGCGGCGCCCGAGGTCCGGCTCGCCGACCTCGTCGACGAGCAGCTGGTGGTGCCGCACCCGTCCGGCTGGACCCCCGACGTCGACCAGCTCCCCTGGCCGCCGATGTCCGCGCAGGAGGCCGTCGAGGTCGTCGCGAGCGGCGGTGGGGTCGCGATCCTCCCCATGTCGGTCGCGCGCCTCCACCACCGCAAGGACGTCGAGTCGCGGCCGGTCACGGACCTGCCGCCGACGAAGATCGGCCTAGCCTGGCTCGTCGCCCGGGATGACGAGCAGACCCAGGCCTTCGTCGGCGTGGTCCGTGGCCGTACGGCACGCAGCTCCCGAGGCTGACCCGGCGGGCCGTGCCGGGCGCTACCCCGCAGCAACGTCCGGCACGACCCCGGTGCCTCCCCCGGGCACGTCAGGTCAGGGCAGGGCGTCGGCCGCCGCCACGACGTCGACCAGCCCGGCTCCCTTGTCGTAGGAGGTGCCGCCCGCGTACGGCGCCCCGAAGGTGTAGGCGTACGCGGTCTGCTTGATCGCGTCCTCGACCTGGGCCGGGGTCGCGCCCGGCGAGTCCTGGAAGAGCTGCGCCACGATGCCGGCGACGTGCGGCGCCGCCATCGAGGTGCCGCTGATCGTGTTGTAGTCGCCACCCTCGACCGGGTCGAGGCCCGTCGAGCAGATCGGCAGGTAGAGGCGGCAGGAGGAGGTGATGGTGTCGCCGGGCGCCGAGATGTCGGGGTACGTCGACGGGTCGCTCTCCAGCCCGCGGGAGGAGAACTCGCTGACCTCGCCGTCGCGGGTCCCGGTCTCGAGGTCGTTGTACGACGCGACGCTGAGGATGCCGCCGGTCGGGTCCTGGCCCGGCGGGTTGGTCAGGCTCTCCGAGCCGTCGCCGCCGTCGTTGCCGGCGGCCCAGACGGTCGCGACGCCCTCGGCCGCGAGGGCCCGCTGCAGCTTCACCGTGGCCGACTCGGGGTCGAACTCGCCGCCGCCCGAGGGTCCGTAGGAGTTGTTGGTGACCTTGATCGGCGGGCACTCGGCCGCCGGGACGCCCTCGCCGCACGGTGCCTCGTGGTTCTCGAGCACCCAGTTGAGGGCAGCGTCGGCGCCGATGATGAAGAGGCCGGCACCGGTGGAGAGGGAGACCAGCTTCGCGCCGGGGGCGGCGCCGTGGATGGTGGAGCCGTCGGAGAGCTCGGTGGGCCGCCCGGCGACGATGCCCGCCACGTGGGTGCCGTGGCCGCCGACCGAGAGGGTGTCGGTGTCGACGTTGTTCGGGACCTCCACGACCTGGCAGAACGCCTCGAGCGGGTCGCAGACCGTCTTCTGGTTGCTGACCACCGCCGAGGTGCCGTCCTCCTCGGTCAGGAAGGGGTGGGTCGGGTCGACGCCCGAGTCGATGACCGCGACGCTCACGCCGGTCCCGGTCAGGGGCGTGCCGTCGGCGCCGGTCCGGGTCTCCATCGCCTCACTGCCGCGGGTCGCGGTGTGGGAGGTGACCTGGGAGAACTCGATCGGCTGGTTGCCCTCGAGGTAGGTCACGCCCGGCTGCGTACGCGCCGCGGCGACCTGGGCCGCCGTGCCGCGGGCGACGACCACGCCGATCCGGTCGAAGCTCATGGTGCGGGTCATGCCGGTCAGGCGTACGGCCCGGTCGGCCGCGGCCAGGTCGGTCCCGTGCACCAGGACGGTCGTGCGCTCGGTGAGCCCCAGCGTGGGGAGCTCCTCGGCCAGGACGTCGGACAGGTTGGCGGGGCTGCCGACGAGCGGGGCGGCCGCGCCCTGCACGGGCAGGGTCGGGGTGAGCGCAGCGGCCGTGACGGCAGCAGCGACGAGCAGGCGCGCGGATCGGCGCATGTGGTTCCTCCTGGGTCACCGGGGTGTGACCTGCACAACGACCGGTGGCCCGCGGAGTCACGCCACATGCTGCGTCAGGTCGCCGAGACCCCGACCTGCCCCTCCCGGAAGGCCGCCACGAAGTGGGCGTGGTCCTCGCGGACGCGGTCGCCGTAGGCCATCCCCCAGTCGGTCAACCAGGTGGTGAACTCGCGGCGGCGGCGGTCCAGGGAGCGGGCGATCGCCTCCTCGACCTGGAAGTCGACCAGGTCCTGCTCGCTGTCCTCGTCGGAGGCGCAGTGGATCTTGGCGGTCGCCCGGCCGAGCAGGTCGACGACCTCCGCGATCTCGTCGGGCTCGGTCAGGCCCGACCAGTCGAGGTCCACCTCGTAGGGCGACACCTCCGAGACCACGAAGCCCACCCCGTCGATCCGGGTGTGGCCGAGCAGCGGATCGGTGTGCACCTGCAGCGCCCGCTGGCTGACGACCGTCCGGTGCCCCTCGTTGTCGAAGTAGGCCTCCACGTCGGCGGAGTCGACGAAGCGGCTCACCGCGGGGATGTTGGCCTGCTTCATCGACAGCACGACGTCGTTGTCCAGCGCCTGGCTGTAGCCCTCGACCAGCAGGTTGTACGCCGGCAGCCCGGCGCTGCCGATGCCGAACCCGGACTTGCCCACGACGTCGCGCAGCTCGTAGAACAGCGCCCGGTCGAACCGCTTGTCGTCGGGGATGGTCTCGAGGTAGCCCTCGAAGGCGGAGACCACCAAGTCCTGCTCGGTCCGCGCCAGCCGCCGGACCGAGCCGTCCTCCGCGAACCGGCGGACGCCGTCCTCGAGCCGGGTGGTCGCGTCGAGCAGGTCGGCGCGCCGCTGCAGCCGGGCACTCCGCAGGGCGGAGTGGATCGGTCCCGAGGTGTTGTCGAGGTGGAGCGCGAAGTCGTCGTCGTCCTCGCTGCGGCGGTACGCGTCGACCTGCGAGAGGTAGGACCGGACGTAGCGGCCGATCAGCCGGCGTACGTCCTCCTCGGGCAGCGCCTTCTGCCAGCCGACCAGCGCCAGCGAGGCCGCGAAGCGCTGCAGGTCCCACGTGAAGCGGCCCAGGTAGGCCTCGTCGAAGTCGTTGATGTCGAAGACCAGCCGGCCGTCGGAGTTGAGGTAGGTGCCGAAGTTCTCGACGTGGAGGTCGCCGTGGATCCAGATGCGGCCGCTCCGGTCGTCGGCGAACGGG
The DNA here is from genome assembly GCF_004564375.1 of Nocardioides euryhalodurans. Taxonomy (NCBI): domain Bacteria; kingdom Bacillati; phylum Actinomycetota; class Actinomycetes; order Propionibacteriales; family Nocardioidaceae; genus Nocardioides; species Nocardioides euryhalodurans. Next base: position 364,314 of record NZ_CP038267.1, on the reverse strand, counting down.
TCCTCCTCGGTGGTGACGTCGGCGTAGTAGAGGCAGGCGCTGCCGCGGTAGAAGGCGTGCGGGTCTGCCGCCATCTTGCGGTACTTGGCCCGGAAGGCCTTGGGGTCGGCCTTCATCAGGGGGGCGAATGCGTCGTCGAGGACGGTCGCGATCTGGTCGCGGCGGTCGTGCCTGGCTGCCATGGCCGCCACTATGCCCGACGCTCCGCAGGCAGCCGCAGACCCACGGAGCGGAGCTCGAGCTCGGCCAGCCGGTCGGTCACGGCCCGGTCGCCGCGCCGCCAGGCACCCGCCGGGTCGTCGCTCACCCGGGCGAGGACGTGCATGGGCTGGTGGGCCAGCGCCCGCAGGGCGAACAGGTCGAGGTCGTCGACGCTGTCGACGAACCGGGCACCCGCGGTGGCCCGGCGTACGAACCGGACCCGCAGGGGGAGGTAGGCGAGCAGCGCGAGCAGGATCGGGATCGCGGCCACCGACCACCCGAGCAGGTCCGCGAGCCGCTCGACCGAGGCGACCTGGGTGCGCCCGGCGTCGGCGAGCCGCTCGGCCGCCCCTGCGGCGCCGTCGAAGGGGGCACGCGCCTCGTCGCCCACGACGGGCAGCCCGCCCAGCACTCCCCCGGCGTCCTGCATCGAGCCCGACAGCCCGGTGGCCGACTCGGTGAGCTGGCGCCCGGGGCCGGCGAGCTCGAGGGTGGCGTCGTGCACGACGCTGCCGGACCAGGCCCAGAGCACGAGCCAGGCGACCAGGAGCAGGTCGGCGACGACCTGACGGGTCCGACGGACGGGGGTGTCGGCGTACAGCTTCATGGGCTCATCGGACCACATGGGTAGGGCTACTCAGCCCGATCCGGGTAGCGCGGCGGGTACGCCGGCGCGGCGTCGCCGCGAGGCTGGTCGCATGAGCACTCCGAACTCGCCCAAGAACACCAATGCCTTCTTCGCCCAGGCCGGGATCTCGTTCGCCATCGCGCTGCTCGCCATGGTCTTCGCGATCCTGAACCTGCCGGTGGACCCGTGGATCCGCGGCTTCCTCGGCCTCGGCACCCTCTACCTCACGACCTCGGCCTTCACCCTCGCCAAGTGCGTCCGCGACGCCCAGGAGAACCAGGCCGTGTACGCCCGCCTCGACCAGGCCCGCGTCGACAAGATCCTCTCCGAGCACGACCCGTTCAAGGCCGTCTCCTGACCCCTCGGACCCGAGACACGCCCGAAGGGCGCCACCCGTTGACCCGGGCGGCGCCCTTCACCTTGACTGCGGGGTGACCGGAGCACACGTCTCGAAGGGAGTCACCCGTGGACCACCGCACCGCGATCACGACGATGAGGACCCTGGCCCTGCGACTGGGCAGCACGACCGGCCGGCTGGCGGGCCGTGCCCGGCACGAGGTCTCCCTCAGGATCGCGGCGCGACGCGACGGCGCCCACGGCGAGGCCCCGCCGACGATGGATCCGGCGGCCAGGCAGGCGATGCCGGGACCGAGTCCCGCCGACGTCGCGCGTGCGGTCGCCCGCAACGCCGCCGGCCTCCGCCGCAGCACCGCGGCCCCCACCCGGACCCCCGCCCGTCGCTCGTCCCCGGGAGCCAAGCTCCCGGCGCGCGCCGGCCAGGGGATCCTGGGGGTCTGAGACCTACTTCAACTCGGCACTCGAGAGCCCGAGCACCCGGCGGGCGACGATCAGCTGCTGGATCTGCTGGGTGCCCTCGAAGATGTCGAGGATCTTGGAGTCCCGCGCCCACTTCTCGAGGAGCTCTGCCTCGGAGTAGCCGAGCGAGCCGCACAGCTCCACGCACGACAGCGTGACGTCGGAGCCCACGCGGCCCGCCTTCGCCTTGGCCATCGACGCCTCGAGGGAGTTGGGCGTCCGGTTGTCCGCGAGCCAGGCCGCCTGGAGCGTGAGCAGCCGGGCGCCCTCCCAGTCCGCCTCGAGCTGCAGGAGCTTCGCCGCCGCCGCGTGCTGGAGGTGGGCGGGACGGTCGTGGTCGACCTCGACACCCGCCTCGGCCAGCAGGTCGCGGGTCAGGTCGAGCGACGCGCGGGCCACGCCGACCGCCATCGCGGCGACCAGCGGCCGGGTGTTGTCGAAGGTCGCCATCGCCCCGGCGAAGCCCTGCTTGACGTCCACGTCCGGGGAGCCGAGGAGGTTCTCCTTCGGCACCCGGCAGTCGGTGAAGGTGATCGCCGCGGTGTCGGAGGCCCGGATGCCGAGCTTGTGCTCGAGCCGCTCCACCGCCATACCGGGCGTGCCCTTCTCGACGACGAACGACTTGATCGCCGCCCTGCCCAGGCTCTTGTCGAGCGTGGCCCAGACGACGACGCTGTCGGCTCGCTCCCCCGAGGTGACGTAGATCTTCTCGCCGTTGAGGACGTAGTGGTCGCCGTCGAGCACCGCGGTCGTGGCGATGCTGGCGGAGTCCGAGCCGGTGCCGGGCTCGGTGATCGCCATGGCTGCCCACGTCCCCGCGAGGCGCTGCTGCTGCTCCTCGTCGGCCACCGAGGCGATGGCGGAGTTGCCGAGCCCCTGCCGCGGCATCGAGAGCAGCAGGCCGACGTCACCCCAGCACATCTCGGCGATGGACATCACCGAGGCGAGGTTGGCGCCGTTGCGCACACCGGCCTTCTCACCCGGCGTCTCGTCACGTCGGACGCCGGCCGCGCCCGCGCCCTCCGCCGCGCCGGACTCGGAGATCCCGTCGATCATCGCGGCGAGCATGTCGAGCTCCTTGGGATAGGAGTGCTCGGCGCGGTCGTACTTGCGGGAGATGGGCCGCAGCATGTTCATCGCGACCTGGTGGGCCTGGTCGCGCAGCGGCCGGAACTTCTTCGGGTCGTCCAGGTGAATGGCCATCAGACCAGCACGCTTCCTTCCATGACGCCGACGGCACGCAGGTCGCGATACCACCGCTCGACCGGGTGCTCCTTGACGTAGCCGTGGCCGCCGAGGAGCTGGACGCCGTCCAGCCCGATCCGCATGCCCTTGTCCGCACAGAGCGTGCGCGCGAGGGAGACCTCGCGCGCGAAGTCCTTGCCCGCGGCGGCCCGCGAGGCCGCCTTCCAGGTGACCAGCCGCATCGCCTGCAGCTCGATCGCCATGTCGGCGACCATGAACGCCACCGACTGCCGGTGGGCCACCGGCTCCCCGAACGCCTCGCGCTCCTTGACGTACGGCGTGACGTAGTCGAGCACCGCCTGCCCGGTCCCGACCGCGAGGGCGCACCAGGCGAGCCGGGAGAGCCGGACGCAGTCGGTGTAGGTGCTGCCGTCGTCAGCGCCGAGCAACGACTCCGCAGGGATCCGGACGCCGTCGAGCGACAGCCGCGTCATCGAGGCGGCACGGATCCCCATGGCCGGGTCGCCCTCGACGCCCAGGCCGTCGGTGCCGGACTCGACGAGGAACAGCGCCGGCCGGCCCTCGAGCTCCGCGCCGACGACGAACAGCTCGGCCTCGGCGCCCCGCGGCACCTGCGACTTCACGCCCGTGAGCACGAAGCCGTCGCCGTCACGGACCGCCGTGGTCGCCGGGCTGAGCACGTCGAAGAGGACCGTCGGCTCGTTGAGCGCCAGCGCGGCGGCCGGCACGTCGACACCCGTGAACGCCGGGAGGTAGGTCGCCTGCTGCTGCTCGCTGCCCCACAGCGACAGCGCCGTGGCGACCGCCCCCGGCGCGAGCGCCGCGACGGCCAGCCCCATGTCGCCACGGGACAGCGCCTCGGCGACGAGCGTCCCGGCCATGGCCGAGCGCTCCTCGGAGATCCCGCCGAGCGACTCGGGCACGCCGAGCAGCGGCAGCCCGATCTCCAGGCTCGAGGCGAGCAGCGCCTCCGGGGCCGCGCAGGCGTCGTCGGCCGCAGCCGCTGCGGGCCGGACCACCTCGGCGGCGAACTCGCCCACCACGTCGACGAGCATCTGCTCGTCCTCGCTGGGCGTCAGGTCGAAGGTGCCGGGCGCCGCGGCAGCCGGCACGCGGACGCCGTCGGTGCCGGCCGAGCCGGTGCGGGTGAACGTCCGGGACGCCGCCGTCACCGTCCGGAAGCCGCTCCGGGTGACCGTGAAGACCGCCTGCTCGGCGGTCCGGCGGAGCCCGATCCGGTCGATCAGGTCGCTCTGGGCCACCTTGGTGAGGGCCGCCACGGCGTACCCGATCGGGTCGCGCGACTCGCCCCGGGCGAGGCCGAACTTCCCGCCCGGCCTGAGGTTCTTGGTGAGGGACATGCAGGTAATGTAACTCCGAGTTACACCACCTGTCACAGGACGCTCCGGTGTCCCCTGTCACAGACCGCCCACCGGGCGACACTAGGCTCGCCGCCATGCCCGACCCGACCTCCCCGCCGGAGCACGCGCCGCACGGTCCCCTCCCGACGGGCGGCACGGTCCGCCCGGTCACCCGCTGGGGCACGCCCGTCATGCACCGCCCCCAGGCGCCGGTCGAGGTGTACGACGAGGAGCTCGGCGCCCTGGTCGCCGACATGGTCGCCACGATGTACGCCGCCGAGGGAGTCGGCCTGGCTGCCTGCCAGATCGGCGTCGACCGGGCGGTCTTCGTCTTCGACTGTCCCGACGAGTCCGGCGAGCGCACCGTGGGCGTCGTCTGCAACCCCGAGCTGGTCCTCCCGGAGGGCAAGGACCGACAGCTCGACGAGGACGACGAGGGCTGCCTGTCCTTCCCGGGCGCCTTCGTCCCCCTCGCGCGACCCGACCGGGCCACCGTGACGGGCACCGGGCTCGACGGAGAGCCGGTGGAGTTCAGCGGCGACGGCCTGCTGGCCCGCTGCCTCCAGCACGAGACCGACCACACCCGCGGCACGGTCTTCGGTGACCGGCTCGCGACGAAGGCCCGCAAGAAGCTGCAGAAGGCGCATGACCAGGCGGTCGACGACTTCCCGCCCGACTGGCCGGCCTGACTCCGGAGCCGCTACTGGGTCGGCTTCGGGCACAGGAACGGCGCCCGGTTGCCGCCGGAGTGGTACTCGTAGGTCGTCCCGTCCACGCTGAGGACGATCCGGCTGCCCTCGACCAGGGCCTGGGTGTACATCATCCCCTTCTCGGCGCAGCCGAGGCTGCCGTCGTTCCAGGTGACGGCCTCCTCCGAGTCGACGGCGATCTCGTCGGCCGCCACGTCGAGCCGACGGGCGAGGTCGGCCATGGCCTGCTCGACCACGGGTGAGCCCGACCCTGCCGAGGGCTCCGGAGACTCGCTGGACGGCACGGTCTCCTCACTTCCCTCCGGGTCGGTGGCGGACTGCTCGGTCCCGCAGGCCGCGAGGACCAGCGTGGCACAGAGCAGGGCGAGAGCGGTCGTACGCATGGTGCTGCCTCCCGAGGTGTCGGCATCCGGACAGGGGTGGGACGGCCCGGCGGTCCGCCCGGTTCCCCCGGTCTCGCCCCACCGTCTCAGGGTGTCAGCGTGTCCGCGCGTCGCGGATCACGACCCGTGTGGCTCCCGGGCGGCCCACGGTGTAGCCGGTCCCCCTGGTCAGCCTCACCTTGACCACCTTGGGGCCCTGCGTGCCCTTGCGGTTGATGACGCGGACGACCTCGCGGGTGGTGCGGGCTCCGGGGCGGAAGGTGGCGACCCCGTCGAGCCGGCGGTAGTCCCGCCCGGCGCGGGCCGTGCCGCGGACCCGGTAGGTGACCCTGAGCCGCTCGCCCAGCGCGTAGCCGGGCCGCTCGAGGACGAAGTACCCGTTGCTGCGCGGCTGTCGGGCGTCCCTCCTCCCGGCCAGCTTGATGATGTCGTCCAGCCGGGTGAGCGTCACGGGGACCATGCCGAGAGGTCCGCCCGTCGTCCCGGAGCTGAGGGCCAGCGTGCCGTACCACGTCCGGCCGGCACGGATCGCCCGCTCGTCCCACGAGGTCCGGATCGTGTTGGAGGCCTGGCGCTGGGCGCTGAGGTTCCCGGGCGCGCCCGAGACCACGGCGTGCTGGAGGTCGACCCGGTCGCTCCCCCCGGGGCGCTCGCGGTCCGGTTCTGGACCAGGATCCACCACGGGCCTGCGTCGCTCGCACCCAGCGGCAGGTCGATGCGCTCCGCGGCTCCGCTCGAGACGCTTGACGCGACCTCGGTGGCGGCACTGGGCGTGGGCCCGGTCCCGACGTAGAGGTCGACGTCCTGTGCGGTCGTCGCGGCGACCTCGGCCACCAGGCGCGTCGCACCTGCGGCCACGGGCACCGCGATGACCTGCCGACCGTTCGCGTCGTAGGGATTGCTGTTGGTGGTGTCCTGGGGGATCGTCAGGGCCTGGGTGCTGGCAGGGACGAGGCGGCTCGCCTCGACCTGCACGCCCGCAGCGGCGGCGGCGATCGGAGCCGACACGTGGGATCCGGTGTCACGTCGGGTACGGATGGCGACCGAGCCGCCGGCCCAGAAGCCGGTCGCGGGCCGTGCGGCGACGGGCAGGTGCGCCGCCGGTGCCGCAGAGCCTGCGCCGGGGGTCAGGGTGACGGTGCCGAGCAGGTGGTCGTCGGTCGGCGCGCCGGCCACGTCGGCCGTGATCGTGAGCTGCTGCGTGGCACCGGGTGCGAGGGTGAAGGACGCCGGCGTGATCGTCACCTTGATGCCGTCGGTGGCTCCGGTCCCCTGGGCGGTCCACGAGCCTGCACCGGTCTCCGTGGCCGTCACCGTCCGGGTCCAGGTGCAGGTGCCACGGCAGTCGCTGTCGGCCATGCTCGCGAGGTTGAGCTCCGTGACGTCGCCGCCTCCCGCCGGGTTCGCGCCGAGGTAGTCGCCCTCGGTCTCGTCCAGCACCAGCCCGGCGTCGGCAGCCCGGGTGAGGTCGACGCGGCCGGAGCCCATGCCGAACCAGTCGGCGGCGGATCCGTCGGCGTTCCTGACGCCGGTCGACGCCGTCGTCATCAGCGCGGACTGCGCCTCGGCCGGCGTCCAGTCGGGATGGCTCGCGGCGAGCAGCGCCAGCGAGCCCGCCACGTGGGGGCTGGCCATCGAGGTGCCGGACCGGAAGCCCCACCGCACCTGGTTGGCGGTCCCGTCGCCGGCCAGGACGTCCACCCCGGGAGCCGACAGGCTCGGGCTGACGATGTCGACGGCTCGGTTCGGGCCACGTCCCGACGACGCGGCCAGGACGTCGGCGACGTCCGCGCCGAGGTGCTCCTCACCAGCCGAGATGGAGGCTCTTTCGCCCGCGACGGCGTCCATCCACATCTCCAGCGCGAGCCCGTCGGCGTGGGTGATGTGCACCGCGGGGAGGGCGTGGGCATCGGCGTTGAGCGAGCTCCCCAGGTTGGACCCGTTCATGAGGATCATCCCCTCGGCACCGAGGGCCTTGACCACGGAGCCCTTGACGGTCCGCCCGGTGATCCCGGTCTCGCAGACGACGATCGTGCCGGTGAGGTCGACACCGACCAGGGCCTCGGCCAGGCAGCGGTTGCTCCCGATGTCGCCGGCGTCGACCAGCGGGAAGGCTCCGTCGGTGGCGCCGGAGAACGACAGTCCGTCGATGTCGGGTCGGGTCGCACCCCCGTCCGCCGTGATCTGCTCGACCTCGGCCCGCCACGCACGGTTGTGGCTGGTGGAGGCCACGGAGGTGAGCCACGGCACGTCGCCGGGCGACCCCATCGTGCCCGGTCCGGGGCCACCGTTGCCGGCGGAGGCTGCCACGTGGATGCCCGCGGCGCGTGCGTTGAGCAGGCCGGTCGCATCGGGATCGGTCCAGGCCGCGGACGGCGTGTCGCCGCCGATGGAGTAGTTGATGACGTCGACCCCGTCGGCGATCGCCTGGTCGATGCCCGCGACGATCGCCGCCTCGGGGCAGCCCCCGGAGCAGACGTCGTAGGCGATCACGTTGGCGTGGGGCGCGACGCCCTTCACGACACGCTCCACGGTCTCCGGGGTCGTCCCGGCCCCTGCCATGGACACGGTGGCGCGGACCTGGTTGCCGGCGGCGGTGGAGGCGGTGTGCGTGCCGTGACCGGTGTCGTCGTAGCCGTAGCCGACGCCGTTGGAGCCGGTGTCGTCACCGGGGGCGAAGTCCCAGGCCCCGATCAGCTTGTCCGTGCAGCCCCACCCGGGCCGGTAGACCGCCGACGTCGGGTCGCAGGCACCGTAGAACCGCCCACGGGGGTTCTGGACGACGTAGTCGTCACCACCGGCCGCCCCAGGCACGGTCGCGGCGAAGGCCGGGTTGGCGGCGTTGATGCCCGTGTCGAGGACGCCGATCACGACGCCCTCGCCCTTGGTACCGGCGCCGCTCGGGGTGGCGGTGCCGTCCCAGATGCCCGGCGCCCCGATCCACTCGGGTCCGACGTCGGTCTGCGGCTGCCGCTCCTGCTGGACCTGGACGGCGACCACGCCGTCGAGGCCGGCCACCTCGCGCGCCTCCTCGCGGGTGAGCGGGAGCGCGAAGCCGTTGAGGGCGTCGGTGTAGGAGAAGGTCACCGTGGTGGTCCGACCGGTGACGTCGGCGATGTCACGGCGTACGTCGGCCTGCTCGTCGACGAGGTGGTCGCGGTAGGCCTCCTCACGGGCGGCCTCGGGCGAGAAGCTCCGCCCCTGGGTCTGCACGGGAGCCAGCCCCTTGACGCCGCCGGTGTAGCTGGGGACGGCGTCGCCCTCGAGCTGCACGATGTAGAGCTCGCGGCCAGGCCCGTCCCCCAACGAGAGCACCGGTTCCGGCTCCGCAGCCGGGCTCACCGCCACGGGCTCGACCGTCGACGGCACGGAGTCGGACGTGCCGCCCGGGGACGCGACGGCAGCCGGGACCGTCCCGAGGGTCAGCACGGCCACGACCGAGAGCACGACGGTTCGACGGATCACGTCAGGTTCTCCCACTGGACAGTGTGCGCAACGCCCGCGGCGCCCGCCCCGGGACACTCCCCGAGGGTACTGGCACAGTGTTCCTGCTCACGTCGAGTTGCCGAAATCAACGCCGACCGGACGGCCACCCCGAAGGATGACCGGCCGGTCGGCTGTTGCGGTGCCCGAGACCTCAGCGGCCCCTCCTCGAGGCGTCGAGGATCCGCACGCGCGCCACGCGCGGCCGGCCGAGGGTGTAGGTCTCCTCGGGGGTGAGCCGGACCTTGACGACCCGGGTGGGCTGCTTGCCCCTCCGGTTGACGACCTTGACCAGCTCGCGCGCCGTCCGTGCCTGCGCACGGAACGTCACGGTGCCGTCGAGCCCCCGGAAGTCGCGCCCGCGGCGGGCCGTGCCGGAGACGTCGTAGGACACCGTGAGCCGCTCGCCCACGGCCGAGGCGGGCCGACGGAACACGACCACGCCGTCGCGGCGGGGCTCCTTCGCGTCGCGCCGCTTGACCACGGTGACGGCAGCCAGGGCCTCCTCGACGGTGACGTCCTCCTCGACGGTGACGGGCTGCGCACCCTCGTTGTCGGTGGTGTGCACCAGCGCGTTGGTGAGGACCTGTCCACCGGCCACCCCCTCGTCGACCGTCACCTGGTAGGTGAACTGTGCCGGGTCGAAGAGGGTGTTGTAGGTCATGCACACCACGGTGTCGTCCCCGATGGTGCCGGAGGCGTCGCCGCTGTTGACCAGGGCCTGGCCGTTGCTGCCGTCGGCGTTCTCGGTGCCGATGGTGACGTCGTCGATCGGTCCGTCGACGTTGTCGTAGGCGAAGGCGAGGTCGCGGCTCCCGGCGACCTGGGCCACCTGGAAGTCGGTCGTGCCGAGCCGCCCGGACTTGTCGCCGGCCAACCGCATGCCGTCGAACTGGATCAGCTTGAGGTCACCGGCCTGGGCGATGCGCACGCCCGCGTCGCTGCCCGCGTCGTGGAGCAGCTGCATGTCCTGCCAGAGACCGGCGGCCAGGTTGTTGGGCAGCGCCGCGTTGGGCACCTCCTGGTTGATGAACGGGTTGCCGCCGTAGCCCTCGTCCCCGTAGGTGACGAAGCCGTCGTCGGTGAACCCGAGCCCCTGGTGGCTGTCCTCGTAGAACCCGAAGGAGTCGCTCGCGAAGGCAGTGAACAGCACGCTGTCGCCCTCCACGGCCGGGTCCGTGCCGATGCCGAACTCCCCGAGGTCGACGAACTCCGCCTCACCCGAGAACGGGTGCACGCAGGAGGGGTCGTTGGCGCTGGTGGTCACGTCGTAGGGCTTCTCGACTCCCACCGGGCTCGGCATCTCGGCGGTCCAGCCGAGCACCCCGTCCTCGAAGGTCGCACCGTCGGGACCCGAGCCCTCGACGTAGGTGGTGCCCTCGGGCAGCGTGTCCTCGAAGGTGTAGGTCAGGTCCTCCGGGGTCACGTTGGGCAGCACGTCGACCGTGTAGGTGAGCGTGTCGCCCGGCGCGGCGGACTCGGCGTCGACCGTCTTGGTGACGTCGTCCTCGAACCGGTTGACCGTCACCGGGAGCGTGCCGATCTCCGACCCGCCCGGGGCTGCGCTGATCGTCACCGACCCGTACCAGGTCTCGCCCGCGTCCATCTCGGGCTCGTCCCAGAAGGTACGGATCGTGAACGGCTCTCCCACCGGGTTGGTCGCCGGCCCCTCGGCCCGCAGGTTGCCGGCGTCGCCCGCGACCACGGCGGTCTCCAGGTCGACGGTGTCGGTGGCCGTCGGGCTGCTGGCCTCCCAGTTCTGGACCAGCACCCACCAGGTTCCCGCGTCGCCCTCCCCGAGCGGGAGGTCGACGCTCTCCGCCGATCCGCCGGAGGCGCTCGACGCGACCTCGGTGGCGGCACTGGGCGTGTCGCCCTTGCCCACGAAGAGGTCGAAGTCGGGTGCGGTGGCGTCGGTGAGGTTGGCGATCAGCCGCGTGGCGCCCTCGGGCGCGGTCACGGTGACGAACTGCGTGCCGTTGCCGTCGTACGGGTCGTCGTTGGTGGTGTCCTGTGGGACGGCCAGCTCCTGGACCTCCGCCGGAACCAGGCCGTTGGCCTCGATGTCGAGGTCGGTGATCTCGACGGCCTCGATGGGCTCGGACTCCTGGGAGCCGGCGTCACGCCGGGTGTCGATGTCGATCGAGTCCTGGGCGAAGACGCCGGTCGACGGCAGCGCGGCCACCGGCAGGTGTGCTGCCGGCGCCTCGGACCCGCCGGCAGGCATCAGGGTGACGTTGCCGAACTGGTAGTCCTCGGTGGAGGACCCGGTCACGTCGGCGGTGACGGTGATCTCCTGCGTCTCGCCGGCGGCGAGGGTGAAGGAGGCCGGCTCCACGGTGACGTCGATGCCGTCGCTGACGGCCGCTCCTGCGGCCGTCCAGTCACCGGCACCGGTCTCGGTGGCCGTGACGGTTCGCGTCCAGGTGCACGTCTCGAGGCACTGGCTGTTGGCCATGCTCGCGGTGTTGAGCTCCTTGACGTCGCCACCCAGCGTCGGGTCGGAGGCGCGGTAGTCCTCCTCGGTGACGTCGAGGACGAGCCCGGCGTCCGCCGCCTTGGTCAGGTCGGCGCGGCCGGAGCCCATGTCGAACCAGTCGGCCTCGGAGCCGTCGGTGTCGGTGACGTCGGTGAAGGACGTCGTCATCAGGGCGGACTGCGCCTCGGCGGGCGTCCAGTCCGGGTGCTCGGCTGCGAGCAGCGCGAACGAGCCCGCCACGTGGGGGCTGGCCATCGAGGTGCCGGAGATGAAGCCCCAGCTGACCTCGTTGTCGACGCCGTTGCCGGCCAGGATGTCGACTCCCGGAGCGGAGATGCTCGGGCTGATCAGCTCGACCGCACGGTTGGGACCGCGGCTGGAGAAGCCGGCCATGATGTCGGCGACGTCGTCACCGATGTACTCGACACCACCGGAGAGCGAGGCCTGCTCACCTTCGACGGTGTCCATCCACTCCTCCAGGGCGACGCCGTCGTCGTGGGTGATGTGGACCGCGGGCAGGGCGTGCGGGTCGGCGTTGAGCGAGTCGCCGCTGGCCGCGTCGTTCATCAGCACCATGCCCTCGGCGCCCAGGTCGGCGACGACCTGGCCCTTCTCGACGCGACCGGTGTTGCCACGCTCGCAGACCACGATCTGCCCGGTGAGGTCCTCGCCGGCCAGCTCGCTGGCGATGCAGAGGTTGCTGCCCAGGTCGGCGGCGTCGACGAGCGGGTAGGCACCGTCGCTCGCGTTGGCGAAGGCCAGGCCCTGGATGTCGGGGTGGGTGGCGCCGCCGTCAGCGGTGATCCCCTCCACGTTGGCCTGCCACTGCCGGTTGTGCTGGGTGGCGCCCACGGTGGTCATCCACGGGACGTCGCCCGGGGAGCCGACGGTCGCGGCACCCGGACCGCTGTTGCCGGCCGAGGTGGCGACGTGGATCCCGGCGGCGCGGGCGTTGAGGAAGCCCAGGGCGTCCGGGTCGCTCCACGGGTTGGACGGGGCGGCGCTGCCGATCGAGTAGTTGATGACGTCGACCTCGTCGGCGATCGCCTGGTCGATGCCGGCGATGATCGCCGTCAGCGGGCAGCCGCCGGCGCACACGTCGTAGGCGATGACGTTGGCGTGGGGTGCGACCCCCTTGATGTTCTCCGTGGTCTGGAACCGCTCGGCAGGGTCCTCCTCGGCGCTGTAGGTCGTCGCGTCGACCTGGTTGCCGGCGGTGGTGGAGGCGGTGTGCGTGCCGTGGCCGTCCTCGTCGTAGGCGTAGCCCACCGCGGCGTTGTCGGCGGGGGCGAAGTCCCAGGCGCCGATCAGCTTGTCGTTGCACTCGAAGTCGGGGTTGTAGTTCGGGTTCGTGCTGTCGCAGACGCCGACGTACGTGCCCGAGCCGCGCGGGTTCTCGTGGTCGTAGCCGTCACCACCGTCCTCGACGGGGACCACGTCGTGGAACGACGGGTTGGCGGCGTTGATGCCGGAGTCGAGGATGCCCGCGACCACGCCTTCGCCCTTGGTGCCGTCGCCGCTGGGCGTGGCAGTGCCGTCCCAGATGCTCGGGGCGCCGATCCACTCGGGACCGACGTCGGTCTGGAGCTGGCGCTCCTCGTCGACCTGGACGGCGGCCACGCCGTCGAGTCCGGCCACCTCGCGCGCCTCCTCGCGGGTCAGGCTCACCGCCATGCCGTTGAGCGCGTCGGTGTAGCTGAACCGCACCCGCGGGGCGCTGCCGGTGACCTCGGCGATGCCCGAGCGCAGCTCGGCCTGCTGGTCGACCACGTAGTCGCGGTAGGCGCGCTCGCGGCCGGCCTCGGGCGCGAATGCCCGGCCCTCCGCCTGCACCGGGGCGAGGCCCTTGACCCCGCCGGTGTAGGTCGGGACGGCCGCGTCCTCGAGCTGGACGAGGTAGAGCTCACGCCCCGAGCCCTCGCCGAGCGAGAGCACGGCGCCCTTGTCGCGAGACTCGGTCAGGGTGGCGTCGGCCTGCTTCAGCTTCGGCACGCGCTGATCGGGTGCGGCCTCACCCGGAGCTGCGTCGGCGGCCGGTACCAGGCCGATCATCAGGACGGCCGCGGCGGTGGCCGCGATGGTTCGACGGATCACGTCAGAGAACTCCCCACTGGAAATGGCGGTGCGGAGAGTCCAAACAGTGTTGCCCGAGACACCCCACGAGAAACGGTGCACTGCATGCCTAGTCACGGACCTTGCGCAAGTCAACGGTTTCCGGATGAGAGTCCCGACCGTGACCGATTCGTGACCGGCGGCCCGGTCCCCCGCGGGCGAGTCCGGTCAGCCCGGCAGGTCCCTCTCGGCGTACGACGGGAAGGCCTCGCCGCCGTCCGCCGCCAGCGCCTCGGCGACGATTCGCAGGTGCCTCTCGACCATGTCGTCGGGCATGGCCGGCAGCACCTCGTCCCACAGGGCCAGCACGGCACCGCGGCCCTGCATCATCCCTGCGGGCCGGGCGAGGGCCCACAGGTGGAAGTGCTCCGACCCGTCGCCCCAGCGCGCGAAGTGGCAGCGCGCCACTCCCGGGATCTGCTTCACGGCCACGCTCAGCCGCTGCATCAGCGGTCCCAGCGAGGCGAGGACCTCCAGGGGCGCGTCGTCGAGCAGCACGTGCTCGCGAGGGGCCACGCCACCCACGAAGGGCAGCCCCATCCGCTCCCACCCGGCGCGCACCTGCCAGACGTCGTCGCGCCAGATCGTGTGGGCCGAGGGCCGGCAGTGGGGACAGCCGGCCCGGTCGACGACGCCGGCGCGCGGTTGCTCGGGGACCATCATCGGGGCGAGCGGCGCCATCGTCACGGCGTCGAAGGCGGCCCGGTCCCCCTCGGTCAGCGCCGCTGCCTCCAGGACCTCCCCGATCGGGAGGCGGCGGTGGTAGGCGGAGTCGGCGGGCTGGGTCTCGTGGGCCTCGGGCATGCGCAGGAGGCTAGGTCACGCCGGGGCACGGTCAACGGCGGGCAGCGACGTAGCAGGCGACCGCGGAGGCCGCCGCGACGTTGAGCGAGTCGATCCCGGGCTGCATCGGGATGGTGGCGCGACGGTCGGCGCTCTCCTCCCACCTCGAGGTCAGCCCGTGGCCCTCGGAGCCGAGCACCAGCGCCAGCCGGTCGACACCGCGGACCGCCTCCTCGATCGGCACCGAGTCGGCCGCCAGGGTCAGTGCCACGGTGGTGAACCCGGCGGCGGAGAGCTGCGGCAGGGCGCCGTACCAGTCGGGGAGCCGGGTCCACGGCGTCGCGAACACCGCGCCCATGGCCACCTTCACCGAGCGCCGGTAGAGCGGGTCCGCACATCGGGGCGCGAGCAGCACCGCGTCCATGCCGAGGGCGGCGCCCGACCGGAAGGCCGCACCGACGTTGGTGTGGTCCACCAGGTCCTCCAGCACCAGCACCGACCGCGCGCCTGCGAGGACCTCCTCGACCGGGGGCAGCGGGCGCCGGTGGAGCGAGGCCAGCGCCCCGCGGTGGACGTGGAAGCCGGTCACCTCCTCGGCCAGGGCCTCGGAGAGGACGTAGCAGGGGGCATCGCTGCGGTCGAGGACGTCGGCGAGCCCGTCCAGCCAGCGGGGCGCCATCAGGAAGGAGCGGGGCTCGAAGCCGGCCTCGACGCTGCGGCGCACGACCTTCTCACCCTCGGCGAGGAAGAGCCCCTGGTCGGACTCGAGGTGCTTGCGCAGCTGGACGTCTCGCAGGTCGCGGTAGTCGGAGAGCCGGGCGTCGGCGGGGTCGTCGACCTCGACGAGCCGGGCCATCAGGGTGTGTCCTCGACGGGGAGCGCCAGCGAGACGACGTCACCGACGACGATGATCGCCGGCGGGCGTACGTCGTCCTCGACGATCCGGTCACCGAGCGACCCGAGCGTCGCCAGCACCGTCCGCTCGCCGGGCATCGTGCCGTCGCAGATCACCGCGACGGGCGTCCGGGGATCGCGGCCGTGGCGCACCAGCTCAGCGGCGATGGCCGCGGCGTTCTGGACCGCCATCATCAGCACCAGCGTGCCGGTGAGCCCGGCGAGCGACTCCCAGCTGACCAGCGAGTCCGGGTGGCCGGGGGCGAGGTGGCCGGAGACGACGGTGAAGTCGTGGGCGACCCCGCGGTGGGTGACCGGGATGCCGACCCGGCCGGGCACCGACACCGGGCTGGGGAGCCCGGGCACCACGGTGACCGGGACGCCGGCCTCGCGGCAGGCCAGCACCTCCTCGAAGCCGCGGCCGAACACGAAGCCGTCGCCGCCCTTGAACCGCACGACCCGCTTGCCGGCACGGGCACGGTCGACGAGGACCCGGTTGATCTCGTCCTGCTGGGCCGCACGGCCGCGGGGAAGCTTGGTCACGTCGACGAGCTCCACGTCGGGGCCGAGCTCGTCGAGCAGCGCCCGGGGGGCGAGCCGGTCGGTCACGACCACGTCGGCCGACGCGAGCGCGTGGCGGGCGGCCACCGTCACGAGGTCGGGATCACCCGGCCCACCGCCCACGAGCACGACGCCCGGGCTGCGGTCGAGGGCTCCGGTGGTGCTGAGCCGGCCGTCGCGCAGCGCCTCGAGGATGTCGTCGCGCAGCGCCGCCGACTGGCGGGGCTCCCGGTTGCCGAGCACCGCGACGGTGACGCTCCCGTGGCGGCCCGAGGCCGGCGTCCACGCCGAGGCCGTGCGGGCGTCGTCGGCCCGCACGCAGAAGATGCGTCGCTCGTCGGCGGCACGCAGCACCAGGGCGTTGACCTCGCTGTCGTCCGTGGCCGCGATGGCGTACCAGGTGTCGTCCAGGTCGTCCTCCTCGAAGCGGCGCAGCACGAGCGTCAGCTCGCTGGACATCCCCTCCAGGGCCGGCGTCACCTCCGGCGACACGACCACCACGTCCGCTCCCGCCGCAAGCAGGGGCGGGACGCGGCGCTGGGCGACGTGGCCACCGCCGACCACCACCACGCGTCGACCCGCCAGCCGGAGCCCCACGGGGTACGGCGCAGGCACGGTCGGGTCGCTCACCCGAGCCATTCTCCCCGACCGGAGGCGTGGGTAGGGTCGGGGTCATGAGTGTGGACACGACGATCGAACGCCCCGTCAGCCCCAACCCGTACGACCTGCTCCCGCCACGACCCTCGTTCTCCGTCACCAGCGACGACGTGACCGACGGCCAGCCGCTCAAGGGCGACCAGGTCGCGGCCGAGGGCAACAGCTCGCCACAGCTCTCCTGGTCCGGCGCCCCCGAGGGCACGAAGTCCTTCGTGGTCACGTGCTTCGACCCCGACGCCCCCACGCCGAGCGGCTTCTGGCACTGGGCGCTCGTCGACCTCCCGGCCGACACCACGTCCCTCCCAGCAGGGGCCGGCGCTCCGGGCGCGGACCTTCCCGGCGGCGCCTTCATGCTCCGCAACGACGGTGGCCAGGCGGGCTTCATGGGGGCCGCTCCCCCGCCGAACGACCAGCCGCACCGCTACTTCTTCGTGGTGCACGCCGTCGGCGAGGAGACCCTGGGCATCGACGCCGACGCCTCCAACGCGGTGATGAGCTTCAACCTGGCCTTCAAGACCCTCGGCCGGGCCATCGTCCACGGCACCTACCAGCACTGACGCGCCGTCGTCCCGGCGCCGGGGCGGTCAGCGCCGGACGCCGGTGGGCATCGCGGTGACCACGACGTTGCTGAGGTACTCCGAGCCGTTCCAGTCCTCGCACGTGATCAGCACCAGCCGACCCGGCACGCCCTGGTCGAACAGCTCCTCGGCCCGTCTGGCCAGGTCGCCCTTCCCCAGCACCTCGGTGCTGCGGACGGCATAGGTCAACGAGCGGTTCCCGGCGCGTACGACGACGTCGTCGCCCGCGGTCAGCTGCTCGAGGTCGTCGAGCGCGCCGCCCCCGGTGCTGACGGTGTGGCCGGTGACCAGCGCGGACCCCTGCGGGTCGCCCGGCCGGGAGCCGTCGGCCCACCAGCCCAGGGTCTGCGGGTCCGCCGGTGGCGTGAGCACACCCCCCGGCGCCCCGATCGGCACGACCGGCGAGGCCACGTCGAGGGCTGGGATCCTCACCTCGGTCGGTGAACCGGCACGTGCCGGAGCCGGGGCTGCCTGCGGCAGGTCGTCCTCGGACAGCTCCTCGCCCGGCACCACCGACGTCGACTCCTCGGCCGGGGCGGTCGGGTCCACGGCGTCCTCCACGGTGCCGGAGCCTGGGGCCAGCCACCAGACGAGCCCGGCCGCCAGCAGCACGACGCCCGCCACGACGGCCCACCAGCGTGGACGACCGCGGCCGGTCGCGGTGTCGACGTCGGTCACGACGCCATCCTGCCCGGTCGGACAACCGGCGACGCGGTCGTCACCACGTTGCTGAGGTAGACCGAGCCGTTCCAGTCCTCGCACGTGATCAGCACCAGCCGACCCGGCACGCCCTGGTCGAAGAGCTCCTCGGCGCGCTCGGCGAGCTCACCCTTGCCCAGCACCTCCGTCGTGCGGACGGCGTAGGGGATGCGGCCACCCGGGGAGTCGACCCACACCCGGTCACCGGCCTGCAGCTGCTCGAGGTCGTCGAGCGCGCCACCACCCGTGCTGACCGTGTGACCGGTGACCAGCGCCGAGCCCGTCGCGGCGCCGGGTGCCGCGCCGTCGGACCACCAGCCCAGGACCTGCGGATCGGCCGGCGGCGTGAGCACCCCTCCGGGGGCGGTGATCGGCACGACCGGGACGTCGACGCCCAGGGACGGCACGCCGACCCGCAGCGGCGCTCCCGCCTCGGCAGGCAGCACCGGAGAGGGCCGCGCACGCTCGAGGCGCTGCTGCACTCCCACGCCGGGAACGACCTCCTGCACCTCGGGTGGAGCCGGGGTCAGCTCGGTCCGGAGCGGCGACGGCGCCGGCTCTTCCTGGCAGGCGCTCACCGCCAGCACGAGCGCAACTCCCACGACCGTCGACCACGACCGTACGACGGCTCGACGCATCCATTCCCCCGACTCCACGGACCCATCCTCCCCCACCCGGACGATCCAGGGGCGTCAACCGGCCGGACAACCGGCATGACCCGATGGTGCTATTGCCTCCGAGGCCCCGCAGTCGCGACGATGGCGAGGTCATCCCCTCCGGGGGATGTCGGCCGCCTCCCCCCGGCGGCACCGTGGTTTCCCCCGACCACTCAGCGCACAGCCCCCCTCGGTCACCCGGTGGCCGGTACAACACAAGACGGAGCCCCCCATCATGCGTCCTCACGCACGCCTTCTGCTGGCGACCCTGCTGCCCGTGCTGCTCACGGCCGGCACGCTCGCCCTCACCGCGCCCGCCCAGGCAGCGACCTGGGCACCGCGACTGGACCGCGCCCTCGACCCGGACGTCAACGTCGACGAGTTCGAGGACCGCATCCTGATCCGGATCAACAAGGCCCGCGCCCGTCACGGGCTGGCCAAGGTCCGGGTGTTCCAGTCCTGCGTCGACGGCTACTCCGAGCGCTGGTCGCGGCACCTGCGCAAGATCGACACCCTGGTCCACCGCGACCTCGGCCGGATGCTCGACGGCTGCAACCTCAACTGGGTCGGCGAGACGCTCGTGAGCGGCACCAGCCTCACCCCGGCCGCCGCCGTGCGCGCCTGGCTGGACTCGCCCCCGCACCGGGCGGTCATCCTCAAGCCGCGAGCCCGCTGGGCCGGCATCGGCGTCCGCGTCAACGGCGAGGGCAAGGTGTTCGCCGCGCTCAACTTCGGGGACCGTACCTAGCCCACGACGTCGGTGCCGTGGCCGCCAGGGCAGCGGCCACGGCACCGCCGGGCGAGTCGGTCATGTGGGCTGCCGACCCGCCCGACGCCGTGTCCCTCAGTGGGCACGAGATGAGGGGCGTCCACCCGCGGGGCAGGTGGACGCCCCTCTGGTGCGAGCCGGCCGTGGGCCGCCGGTTCGCACCGTCGCCGGTGCGCTTACCGGCGAGCTGAGGTCCGCCGGCGGGTGCCGGCGAAGCCGATCAGTCCGAGACCGCCACCCACGAGGAGCAGCCACCAGGCGCGGCGTACGGCCTCGACCTGCTGCCACACCGTGGCACCGGCGTCGACGACCGTCGGGACCGCACCGGATGCCTGCGCTCCCGCAGCGACCGGAGGCGTCTTGTCGTCCTCGTCGGTCTCCTGGTCACCGGCGGGCTCGGCGCACTCGTCCGCGAACTGACCGGTCGACCAGGCCGTGAACGTCTCGTTCGTCCGCACCGGTCCGGTCTCCTCGCCGAGGACCCACTCGCGCAGAGCGGCGTCCCAGACGTACTCGGTGCGGTAGGAGTCGACCCAGGTCGTCTGGCCGCGTAGCTTGCAGGAGGCCTGGGCCCCCGCCACCTCGCGGACGATCGGCTCGGGCTGGGCAGGTGCACAGAGGTCGAGGTACTCGTCGTCGGTGTAGGGCGTGAACGCCCAGGCACCCCAGGCGATCTCCCACTCCGGCTCCAGGACCCAGGTCCGCGTCGCCGCGTCCCAGACGTACTCCTGCTCACCGTCGCGGCTCACCGTGCCGGCCCCGAAGTCCTCGCCGTACTGCGACAGGTCGCAGCCCTCGTCGGTCTGCGAGACCGGCTCGACGGGCGGCTGCTCCGGCGCGCACGCCTTGAAGTACTCGGCGTCGGTGTAGGCCGTGAACGCCCAGGCACCCCAGGCGATCTCCGACTCCGGCTCCAGCACCCAGGTCCGCGTCGCCGCGTCCCAGACGTACTCCTGGACACCGTCACGAGCGACGGTCCCGGCCCCGAAGCCCTCGCCGTACTGCGACAGGTCGCAGCCCTCGTCGGTCTGCGAGACCGACTTCGGCTCCGGCTGCTCCGGCGCACACTTCTCGAGGTACTCGGCGTCGGTGTAGGGAGTGAAGTCCCAGGCGGCCCAGCTGATCTCCGACTCCGGCTCCAGGACCCAGGTCCGCGTCGCCGCGTCCCAGACGTACTCCTGCGAGCCCAGCCGGTTGATCGTGCCGGCGCCGAAACCGTCGCCGTACTGCGACAGGTCGCAGCCCTCCTTCATCTCCATGACGGGCTCGGGCTGCGGCTCGTCGGGCGCGCACTTCTTGAAGTACTCGGCGTCGGTGTACGGCGTGAACGCCCAGGCACCCCAGCTGACCTCCGACTCCGGCTCCAGCACCCAGGTCCGCGTCGCCGCGTCCCAGACGTACTCCTGGACACCGTCACGAGCGACGGTCCCGGCCCCGAAGCCCTCGCCGTACTGCGACAGCTCGCAGCCCTCGTCGGTCTGCGAGACCGACTTCGGCTCCGGCTGCTCCGGCGCACACTTCTTGAAGTACTCCGCGTCCGTGTAGGGCGTGAAGCTCCACGCACCCCACTCGACGTCGGCGTTGCGCTCGAGCACCCACTCCCGGGCGGCGGTGTCCCAGACGTACTCGCGCTCACCGGTGCGGGTGGCGGAGCCGGCGCCGAAGCCGTCACCGAGGTGCGACAGGTCGCAACCCTTTCGCTCCTGCTCGACCTGCTTGGGGTCGGGTTGGTCGGTGGCGCACTCCTCGAAGTACTCCGCGTCCGTGTAGGGCGTGAAGGCTTCGCCGGTCCGCACGGGGCCGGTCTCGTCGCCGAGCACCCACTCGCGCGCCGCCGCGTCCCAGACGTAGGGCGTGGTGTAGACGTCGACCCAGCTGGTGACCCCGGCCGGCTCGCAGTCGCTCGAGGACCCGGGAACCTGCCGCTCCTTCGGCTCGGGCTGGTCGGGGGCGCACTCCTTCGCGTACTCCGCGTCGGTGTACGGCGTGAAGGTCTCGTCGGCCCGCACGGGTCCGGTCCGCTCGCCGAGCACCCACTTGCTCGACGCCGCGTCCCAGACGTACGGCGTGGTGTAGACGTCGACCCAGCTGGTCACACCGGCCGGGTCGCAGCTCGACGACGAGCCGGGCTCGCGCTCGACCAGGGCGTCGGGTCGCTTGCAGTCCTTGTGGGAGCTCGGCTCCGAGGGGAACGTGTGGCTGAAGCTCGCGGGGCCGACGATCGTCCAGCCGGGCTTGGCGACGTAGGTGACCGTCACCGTCCCGCCCGGCACGGCGTTGCCCGTGACCGTCTTGGTCAGGCCCTCGTAGCTCGGCGCCGAGTAGGACGGAGCGACGTACTCATCGGCCACGCAGGAGCTGTCCGTGAACACCACCTCGGGGTCGACGGGCTTGCTGCTCTGGGTGACCTTGTAGCCGATGTGGCTGATCGAGTGGTGGTCGATCGAGAAGGTCCCGGTCTTCGGCCCCGCGATCGGACCGCTCTCGTCGATGATGGTCGAGGCCTTGACGCACAGCTCGACGGTGTAGCCGGCCTTGATCGAGTAGTCGACCGACCGGTTGCTCCAGGAGAGCGTGCCGAACGGGTAGGTCTGGTTGCCGCTCGGCTTGTCCTCGGCGGCGCCCTTCGTGTAGCCGAGGCTGTTGCAGGTGGCCTGCGTGGCAGCCGACGGAGACGTGGTCACCAGTGACAGCCCCACGGTCACGAGCAGCAGGACGGCGCACATGCGCGCGGCCCTGCGGATGGATGAGCGCGCTTGCTTCAGGCGCGCAGAACTAACAGGCATGCTGACTTCCCCCCACGGACCGCTCGCGCCCCCCAGCGTTTGACGGTCCAAGATTTCCCACGGTCCCGGCGAGCCGGGCGCGCACCGGTGGTGCGTGCCTGAAAGGTAGCCACGGGATCAGGCGCCCACGAGGGCATCACCCCTGCTGTTGACGAGTTGTGGCGGACTGGGTGATCGCCCGTTACCGATCGTCTGACAATCATGGTCCGTTCGGGTGAGCCGGACGCCACCCGGACGGGCTACCCCGCCCCCGGGTCGGCCAACGCGTGGCATGATGCGCGACCGCACCCGGTCGTGTCTCGGAGGTCACGCATGCTCTACGTCGCCGTCGCGACGCGTGCGTTCCGCCGCTACGCGACCTACCGGGCCGCGACCCTCGCGGGGATCTTCACCAACAGCGTCTTCGGCGTCATCTACAGCTACGTCTACCTCGCGCTGTGGACCGCGCGTCCGGGCGCCGGAGGGTACGACGCCGTCGACGCGGTCACGTACGTGTGGCTGGGCCAGGCGCTGCTCATGACCGTGGCCCTGTGGGGCGGCGGCTCCACCGACGACCTGGCCGCCCGGATCCGCACCGGCGACGTCGCGATCGACCTCTACCGACCGGTGGGCCTGGTCGGGTGGTACCTCGCCGCCGACCTCGGCCGGGCGGCGTACCACCTGCTGACCCGGGGGCTGGCGCCGACAGTGGTCGGCTTCGTCCTCTTCGACATCCGGCTCCCCGACCTCGCGGGCGCCGCACTGTTCGCCGTCAGCATCGTTCTCGCCGTGGTCACCAGCTTCGGCTTCCGCTTCCTGGTCGCGTGCTCGGCGTTCTGGCTGCTCGACCAGTCCGGCGTGCAGCTGATGTCCGGCGTGCTCGCGATCTTCTTCAGCGGCCTGGCGCTCCCGCTCGTGATCTTCCCGGAGCCGCTGCGCTCGATCGCGCTGGTGCTGCCGTGGGCCTCCTACCTGCAGACGCCGGCCGACGTCTGGCTCGGCACGCTCGACGGAACCGGGCTCCTGGCCGCGCTGGGTCTGCAGGTCGCGTGGGCGGTGGTGCTCCTCGGCTGCTGCCGGGCGGTCGTCGGCGCCGCGACGCGCAGGGTGGTGGTGCAGGGTGGCTGAGCTGTCCCGGACGGTGCGCGAGGCGCCCGAGCTCTACGGCCGCATCGCCTGGATGTGGGTCCGCTCCTCGCTGGCCTATCCCCTGTCGTTCTGGCTGATGACGCTGGGCAGCGCGCTCATCACCTTCCTCGACTTCGTCGCGCTGTGGCTGATGTTCTCGACCGTCGACGCGCTCGGGGGGTTCGAGCTGTGGGAGATCGCCCTCCTCTACGGAGCCAGCGGCATCGGGATCGGCGTCGCCGACCTGCTGATCGGCAGCGTCGAGCAGATCGGCGACCACGTCCGTACCGGCACGCTCGACACCATGCTGACGCGACCGGTGCCGGTGCTCGTGCAGGTCTGTGCCGACCGCTTCGCGCTGCGCCGGCTCGGCCGGATCACGCAGGCCGTTGCCGTCTTCGCGTGGGGCGCCTGGTCGGTCGACTGGTCCGCGGACAAGGTCGTCGTGGCGATGGGGATGGTGCTGGGCGCGTGCGCCATCTTCTTCTCGCTGTTCGTGACCATGTCGTGCGTGCAGTTCTGGACCCACGACGCGAGCGAGTTCGCCAACGCCTTCACCTACGGCGGCAACACCATGACCCAGTACCCGCTCACCGTCTTCCCGCGGGAGGTGGTCAGGACGCTGACCTTCGTGATCCCGGTGGCGTTCACCAACTGGTACTCCTGCCTCCACCTGCTCGACCGCCCCGACCCCTTCGGCATGCCCGGGTGGTTCGCGCTGGCACCGCTGCCGGTGGGGATCCTGATGCTGGCCGTCGCGGGCCTGGCGTGGCGGACCGGGCTGCGTTCCTACACCTCCACCGGGAGCTGACATGGCACTGATCGACGTCCACGGGCTCGAGCGCACCTTCGCCGTACGCCGCAAGGAGGGCGGTCGGCGGCGGCGCCCCACCACCGTGCGGGCCGTCCACGACCTCAGCTTCTCGATCGCCGAGGGCGAGATGGTCGGCTACCTCGGCCCCAACGGCGCGGGCAAGTCCACCACCATCAAGATGCTGACCGGGATCCTGCACCCGACCAGCGGGGACCTCGAGGTGGCGGGGCTGGCGCCGCAGCGGCAGCGCACCGAGCTGGCCCGTCAGATCGGCGTTGTCTTCGGCCAGCGCACCACCCTGTGGTGGGACCTGCCGCTGCGCGACTCCTTCGACCTGCTGCGACGGATCTATCGCACGGATCCCGCTCGGCACCGTGCCAACCTCGACCGGTACGTCGAGCTGCTCGAGCTCGGCGACCTGCTGGACACGCCGGTGCGGCAGCTCAGCCTGGGCCAGCGGATGCGCGGGGACATCACGGCCGCGCTCCTCCACGACCCGCGCCTGCTCTTCCTCGACGAGCCGACGATCGGGCTCGACGTCGTGAGCAAGGGCCGGGTCCGCGAGTTCCTCCGCGTGCTCAACGCCGAGCGCGGCACCACGCTGATCCTCACCACCCACGACCTCGCCGACGTCGAGGCGCTCTGCGACCGGGTGATCGTGATCGACCACGGCACCTCGGTCTACGACGGCTCGCTCACGGGCCTGCACCGGCACGGCGGCTCGACCCGCACCCTGGTCGTCGACCTCGTCGACGAGGCACCACCGATCGAGGTCGCGGGAGCGACGACCCGCGACGTCTCGGGGCCGCGGCAGTGGCTCACCTTCCCGGCCGACACGAGCGCCGCACCGGTCGTCGCGGCCGTCGCGGCGACGTACGACGTCGCGGACCTCTCGATCCAGGAGCCGGCGATCGAGGACGTGATCCGCGAGCTCTACTCGCACGGCAGCCCGGGCAGGGCGTAGGTCGGGGTTCTCGGCCACGGAGTCGGGAGGCACGCCCTATCGTCCGTGGCATGACACGACAGCAGGCGCGCTCGGGCTCGCCCCACGAGGACTCCACCGGCTTCAGCCGGGGCGTGCGCGCGGGCAGCACCGTCGCCATCGCCGGGACCGCTCCGGTGTGGCCCGACGGCACGGTCGACCCCGACCCGGCCGTGCAGGCACGGCGTTGCTGGGAGATCGTGCTCGGCGCGTTGGCCGAGCTCGGCGGCGCCCCCGAGCACGCCATCCGGACGCGGCAGTACGTCACCGACGCGGCGTACGCCGACGCCGTGTCGGCCGTCCACCGCGAGGTCTTCGGCGAGATCAGGCCGGCGAGCACCATGGTGGTGGTCGCCGGCCTGCTCGATCCCCGGTGGAAGGTCGAGATGGAGCTCGACGCGATCCTCCCGGAGGATGCCGGCTAGATCCCGGCGTCGACCGCGGTCGGAACCGCCGGAGTGCCCGGCGTCTGGCTGCCGGTCGGGGTGGTCGGGGTCGTCGGCGGCGCCGGGTTCTCCGGCACCTCCTCCTCGCCCTCGATCTCGATGCAGCCCTTGGCGACGCGCTCGGCGACCGTCAGCCGCCGGACCGTCACCCAGCCGGTGTCGTTGCGGACCTCGGGCTCGCCGAGGACCCACTGCTCGCCGTCCCAGACGTAGCCGGTGACGATGTCCCAGGTGCGGCGCTCGACACGCACGCAGTCCTCGCGCACCTCGGAGCGCTGGTCGACGACCGGCTCCGGCTGCTCGGGACGGTCGGCGCAGTCCTCGACCGAGGCGGGCTCGGTCGGGAAGGTGTGCTCGAAGACCGACTGGCCCTCGATGACGTAGCCCTCCAGGGCGGTGTAGGTGACGGTGACCGTCTCGCCGGGCGCGACGGTGCCGTCGACCCGAACCGTGGTGCCCTCCACCTCGGGAGCGTCGAGCCCCGGCTCGGTGTAGGTGTTGTCGACGCACACGTTGTCGGTGAACGACGGGTTGACCGTGACCTTCTCCGGCTCCGGCTTCGCGCACTCACCCTCCGCGACCACCGTGGCCGTGTCGGAGGCGGTGACGCCGTTGGGCCACGAGGCGTCGACCTGCAGGGAGTGGCTCCCGGCCTGCAGGCCGCTCTCGGTGAGCGTGACGGTCGCCGGGTTCGGCTCGACGGTGCCGTCGCCGAGGCGCGAGGTGTAGGTCATCACCTTGTCGCGCTCGGAGTTGCCGATCGTCCACACGACGTCGAACAGGCCGGTCTCGGTGTCGCAGACGACCTCACCCTCGACGACCGGCGTGTGGGCCGAGGCCGGTGACGCGACGGCCACCAACCCCACCATGACCATCAGGAGCGCCGCCAGATAGGCGCGCGCATGCGTGACTAGACGCATTGCTTGATTCCCCCCTCGGCCCGAACCCCCCGGTCCTGACCTGTCTGAGTTGTGACACGGCGCCCCCACGGCGCCGCCAGTCGTGCTCAACGGCGACAGTACGTGGAAGTCACGACAATCCCCGGATCCTTAACTTTCGCCTGTGGACTAACGTCCCGGGGATGACCGACCAGGGGCCGGCGCCCGACGACCTCGCGAGGATCGTGTCCTTCGCCATGGACTGCGCGCGCGACGGGCAGACCGAGCTGCTGGGCCAGTACGTCGACGGCGGCTACCCGGTCGACCACCCCGACGCCGCGGGCAACACGTTGCTGATGCTGGCCGCGTACCACGGGCACGCCGGCACGGTCCGGATGCTGCTGGAGCGCGGCGCCGATCCCGACCGCCTCAACGACCGCGGTCAGTCCCCCGTCGCCGGCGCGCTCTTCAAGGGCGAGGACGAGGTGGTCCGCGCCCTGGTCGCTGCCGGCGCCGACCTGGACCGGGGGAGCCCGTCCGGCCGTGAGGCGGCCGCGATGTTCGGCACCGGCCACCTGCTGGGGGACACGCCCGACACCTCAGGGTTTTCTTGACTCGTTCCAGTCTGAGTGCTTGGTTGGAGGGGTTCCGGACGCGAGGAGAGGACCCCCCATGACCGAGCTGCCCCAGCCGAACGACGGCACCGCCACCAAGACCAACCCGAGCGAGGAGGCGCGCCTCGGGTCGACGACCGACACCGGCGCTCCCGCGCCCAGCGACCGCAACTCGCTGACCCTCGGCGCCGACGGCCCGATCCTGCTCCACGACGTCCACTTCCTGAACCAGATGGCCCACTTCAATCGGGAGCGAGTCCCGGAGCGGAACGTGCACGCCAAGGGCTCCGGCGCGTTCGGCGAGTTCGAGACGACGGGCGACGTGTCGGCGTACACGAAGGCGGCGCTGTTCCAGCAGGGCACGAGGACGGAGATGCTCGCGCGCTTCTCGACCGTGGCCGGGGAGCAGGGCTCCCCCGACACCTGGCGCGACCCGCGTGGCTTCGCGCTGAAGTTCTACACGAGCGAGGGCAACTACGACCTCGTCGGCAACAACACGCCGGTCTTCTTCATCCGCGACACCATGAAGTTCCCCCACTTCATCCGCTCGCAGAAGCGTCGCGGCGGGAGCGGCCTGCGCGACAACAACATGCAGTGGGACTTCTGGACCCTCAACCCCGAGTCGGCCCACCAGGTGACCTACCTGATGGGTGACCGCGGCATCCCGCGGTCCTACCGCCACATGAACGGCTACGGCTCGCACACCTACCTCTGGGTCAACGAGGCCGGCGACAAGCACTGGGTGAAGTACCACTTCCACAGCAACCAGGGGGTCGAGGGGCTCACCGACGACGACGCCACCCGGATCGCCGGCGAGGACGCCGACTTCCACCGCCGCGATCTCAACGACGCCATCGCGCGGGGCGACCACCCGAGCTGGACGCTGTCGATCCAGGCGATGCCCTACGAGGACGCGAGGACCTACCACCTCAACCCGTTCGACCTGACGAAGATCTGGCCGCACGGGGACTACCCGCTGATCGAGGTCGGGACGATGACCTTGAACCGCAACCCGGAGAACTTCTTCGCCGAGATCGAGCAGGCCGCCTTCGAGCCCTCGGCGACGGTCCCCGGCATCGGCTTCTCACCCGACAAGATGCTGCTCGGCCGCGCCTTCTCGTACGCCGACACCCACCGCTACCGGATCGGGCCCAACTACCTGCAGCTGCCGGTCAACCGGCCTCGGGTCGAGGTCAACACCTACACGCAGGACGGGCCGATGGCCTACGAGCACCGCTCCGACGACCCGGTCTACGCGCCGAACACCTTCGGGCGCGGCTACGCCGACCAGGTCGGCGAGGTCGACGACGGCTGGGAGGCCGACGGCGCCATGGTGCGCCAGGCCTACACGCTGCGCGAGGACGACGACGACTGGAGCCAGGCCGGCGCCCTGGTCCGCGAGGTCTGGGACGACGACCAGCGGGCCACGTTCGTCAAGACGGTCTCCGGCCACCTCCTCGGCGGCGTCGAGGGCGACGTGCTCGAGCGGGCCTTCGTCTACTGGAAGAGCGTCGACGCCGACACCGGCAAGCAGATCGAGGAGATCGTGCGCGCGGGTGCCGACCACGGCGGACCGGGCGCCCAGCCCGGCAACGCCGCGGAGGACGCCTCCGACCCGGTCGTCGAGCGGGACACGCACGCCGGCTGACCACCGCCACAGCTCCGCAGCCACGCCTCCTGCCCAACACAGGGGGCGTGGCTGCTTGTGGGCCCCTTCCGCGCAGGACTAGCCTCCGAGCACCAACGAGGCCGGCTCCCCGACCTCCCGGACGGGAAGGGTGTTGCGATGTCACGACGCGAGGGCCGAGGGATCGAGTACGAGCGCGAGGGCGCCGACTACTTCGCCGAGCGCGAGCTCCAGGGCGGCGTCGCAGGCTGGGTGCTCCTGGCCGGGCTCGGGGTCGCCTACGTCATCTCCGGCGACTACGCCGGGTGGAACTTCGGCCTCGCCGAGGGCGGCTGGGGAGGGCTGCTCGTCGCGACGCTGATCATGGGCGTGATGTACCTGTTCATGGTGTTCGGCCTCGCCGAGCTCTCGTCGGCGATCTCCACCACCGGTGGCGGGTACGCGTTCGCGCGACGCGCCCTCGGGCCGTGGGGCGGTTTCCTGACGGGCACGGCGATCCTCGTCGAGTACGCCATCGCCCCCGCCGCGATCGCCAACTTCATCAGCGCGTACGTCGAGTCGCTGGTCGGCCTCAGCGGGCCGCTGGTCTTCCTGGCCTTCTACGTGGTGTTCGTGGGCCTGCACCTCTACGGCGTGGGCGAGGCGCTGAAGCTGATGTTCGTGATCACGGCGATCGCCGTGGTGGCGCTGCTCGTCTTCGTCGTCGCCGCCGCCCTGGAGTTCGACGCGGCCAACCTCACCGACATCCCGGCCGGTGACGCAGCCGGGGCGAGCTCGTTCCTGCCCTTCGGGCTGGTGGGCATCTGGGCCGCACTCCCCTACGCGATCTGGTTCTTCCTCGCCGTCGAGGGCGTGCCGCTCGCGGCCGAGGAGACCAAGGACCCCGCACGCTCCATGCCGAAGGGCATCATCGCCGCGATGCTGACCCTGCTGGCGTTCGCGGCCCTGATCCTGGTGGTCGCCCCGGGTGCCGCGGGCTCCGACGCCATCCAGGGCTCCGGCAACCCGCTGGTCGACACCCTCGAGATCGCCTACGGCGGCTCCACCGCCGTCAGCACCTTCGTCAACGTCGTCGGCCTGCTCGGCCTGATCGCCAGCTTCTTCTCGATCATCTACGCCTACTCCCGCCAGACCTTCGCGCTCTCGCGGGCGGGCTACCTGCCGAAGGTGCTCTCCAAGACCGGGTCGCGGAAGACGCCGTACCTCGCGCTGATCGTGCCCGGCATCATCGGGTTCGTGATGGCCGTCTTCAACCAGGGCGACCTGCTCATCCTGGTCGCGGTGTTCGGCGCCACGATCTCCTATGTGCTGATGATGCTGTCCCACATCGTGCTGCGGTTCCGGGAGCCCGACCTCGAGCGTCCCTACCGGACGCCCGGCGGCGTGGTGACCACCGGCATCGCCCTGGTGCTCGCCTGCGTCGCCGTCGTCGCGGGCCTGCTCGTCGACACCCGCGTCATCCTCGTCACCGCCGGGGTGTTCGCGCTCGCGATCGCCTACTTCGGCCTGTACAGCCGCCACCACATCGTGCAGGGGGCTCCGGAAGAGGAGTTCGCCGCGATCGAGGCCGCAGAGAAGGATCTTCACTGACCGTGGGACACCTCACCGAAGGAACCGACCAGCCGGTCAACGACCGGATGCTGACGCTCGACCGGCTGCGCCACCTCGTCGCGGAGGGCGACGTGGACACGGTCGTCATGGCGTTCACCGACATGCAGGGGCGGCTGCAGGGAAAGCGGCTGCACGCGCAGTACTTCCTCGACGTCGCGCTCGAGGCGGGGACGGAGGGCTGCAACTACCTGCTGGCCGTCGACGTCGACATGAACACCGTCGACGGCTACGCCATCTCGTCGTGGGAGCGAGGCTACGGCGACATGGAGTGGGTCCCCGACTGGCGCACGCTCCGGCTGCTGACCCACCTCCCGGCCACCGCCATGGTGCAGTGCGACCTCGTGTGGCTCGACCACTCACCCGTCGTCGAGTCCCCGCGGGCGATCCTGCAGGCGCAGATCGACCGGGCCGC
Source organism: Nocardioides euryhalodurans (assembly GCF_004564375.1). Taxonomy (NCBI): domain Bacteria; kingdom Bacillati; phylum Actinomycetota; class Actinomycetes; order Propionibacteriales; family Nocardioidaceae; genus Nocardioides; species Nocardioides euryhalodurans. Next base: position 334,061 of record NZ_CP038267.1, on the reverse strand, counting down.
GGCACTGGGCTTCACCGCCCACGCCGGGACCGAGCTGGAGTTCATCGCCTTCGAGGACACCTACGAGGCCGCCCACGACGCCAACTACCAGCGGCTCCGGGGCGTCAACCAGTACAACGTCGACTACTCCGTGCTCGGCACCACCCGGGTCGAGCCGCTGCTGCGCGACATCCGCAACCACATGTACGCCGCAGGGATGGACGTCGAGGGCGCCAAGGGCGAGTGCAACTTCGGCCAGCACGAGATCGGGTTCCTCTACAACGACGTGCTCGTCTCCGCCGATAACCACGTCGTCTACAAGAACGCCGCGAAGGAGATCGCGGCCCAGCACGGCAAGTCGATCACGTTCATGGCCAAGTACGACGCCCGCGAGGGCAACTCCTGCCACATCCACCTCTCGCTGCGCGGCACGGACGGCGGGCTGGTGTTCTGGGACGAGGAGACCAACACCCGGACCCCGCTCTACGACCAGTTCGTCGCCGGGCTGCTGGCCACGGCCCGCGACTTCACGCTCCTCTACGCACCCAACGTCAACTCCTACAAGCGCTTCGCCGACGCGTCGTTCGCGCCGACGTCGGTCGCCTGGGGCATCGACAACCGCACCTGCTCGATCCGGCTGGTCGGCTCGGGGAAGTCGGCCCGGCTGGAGAACCGCATCCCCGGCGGCGACGTCAACCCCTACCTCGCGCTGGCGGCGATGATCGCCGGCGGCCTGCACGGCATCGAGCAGGAGCTGGACCCGGTGCCGGAGACCGAGGGCAACGCCTACACCTCCGGTGCCGACCGGGTGCCGCGGACGCTGGCGGAGGCCCGCGCGGCGTTCGCCGACAGCAAGGTGGCACGATCGTGTCTCGGTGACGCGGTGGTGGACCACTACACGAACATGGCCGACGTCGAGCTCCGCGCGTTCGAGGCCGCGGTCACCGACTGGGAGCTCCGGCGAGGCTTCGAGAGGCTGTAACCCGCATGACCGACACCTTCACGGTCGTCGACCCGGCCAGCGGCCGCCCCCTGACCGAGGTGGCGCTGGCGTCCGTCGAGGAGACCGACCGCGCGATCGAGGCCGCTCAGGAGGCGTTCGCACACTGGCGCTCGGTCGCCCCCGGTGAGCGTGCGGCGGTGCTGCGCCGCTTCGGCGACCTGGTCGACGCCCACGTCGAGGAGCTCGCCGAGCTGGAGGTCCGCAACGCCGGCCACACCCTGGCCAACGCCCGCTGGGAGGCCGGCAACGTCCGCGACTGCCTCCACTACTACGCCGGTGCTCCCGAACGGCTCTTCGGACGCCAGATCCCCGTCGCCGGCGGGACCGACCTGACCTTCCACGAGCCGCTCGGCGTCGTTGGGATCATCGTCCCCTGGAACTTCCCGATGCCGATCCTCGGCTGGGGCGTCGCACCGGCCCTCGCCGCCGGCAACACGGTCGTCCTCAAGCCTGCCGAGCTCACGCCCCTCACCGCCGTCCGGATCGCGGAGCTCGGGCGCGAGGCCGGCCTCCCGGAGGGCGTCTTCACCGTGCTGCCGGGCAAGGGGTCGGTCGTGGGCGAGCGGTTCGTCACGCACCCGCTGGTCCGGAAGGTCACCTTCACCGGCTCCACCGAGGTGGGCAAGCGGATCATGGCCGGCTGCGCCGAGCAGGTGAAGCGGGTGACGCTCGAGCTCGGCGGCAAGAGCTCCAACATCGTCTTCGCGGACGCCGACCTCGCCGCCGCGGCCGCGTCCGCGCCGTACGCCGTGTTCGACAACGCCGGGCAGGACTGCTGCGCACGGTCGCGGATCCTGGTGGAGCGCTCGGCCCACGACGAGTTCCTCTCGCTCCTCGAACCGGCGGTCAGCGGCCTCAAGGTGCTCGACCCGGCCGACCCCGACAGCGAGATGGGCCCGCTGATCTCGGCGGAGCAGCGTCGCCGGGTGCAGGGCTACCTCGACGACGTCGAGGTGGCCTTCGCGGGGACCACCCCCGGCGGCGACGGCTTCTGGGTGCCGCCGAGCGTGGTGCTCGCCGACGACCCGGCCGCGCCCATCTGGCGCGAGGAGGTCTTCGGGCCCGTCGTCGCGGTGATGCCCTTCGACGACGAGGCGCACGCCGTCGAGCTCGCCAACGACACCGAGTACGGCCTGTCGGGCTCGATCTTCACCAGCGACCTCGGACGGGGCCTGCGGGTCGCGCGGGCCGTCGAGGCCGGCAACCTCAGCGTCAACTCGCACGCCGCGGTGCGCTACTGGACCCCGTTCGGCGGCTACAAGCAGTCCGGCCTGGGTCGCGAGCTCGGGCCGGACGCCCCGCAGGCGTTCACGGAGGAGAAGAACGTCTTCATCGCCCACTGAACCGCGGCCACCCCCGGGTCGCAGGCAGCACCACCAGAGAGGAACCACCATGGCAGGACGTCTCCAGGGCAAGGTGGCCGTCGTGACGGGCGGCTGCTCGGGCATCGGTCTCGCCACCGTCGAACGCTTCGTCGAGGAGGGCGCCCGCGTCGTCATCGGCGACATCGACGACGAGCGCGGCCACGTGCTGGTCGGGCAGCTCGGCGGCGAGGAGATCGCGACGTACGTCTCGGTCGACGTGACCGACAAGGAGCAGGTCGACGCACTCTTCGCGACCGCGAAGGACACCTACGGGTCGGTCGACATCGCCTTCAACAACGCCGGCATCTCCCCGCCCGAGGACGACTCGATCCTCGACACGGACCTCGAGGCGTGGCGGCGCGTGCAGGAGGTCAACCTCACCAGCGTCTACCTCTGCTGCAAGGCTGCGCTCCCCCACATGCTGGCGCAGGGCTCGGGCTCGATCATCAACACCGCGTCGTTCGTGGCCGTGATGGGCGCGGCCACCTCGCAGATCTCCTACTCCGCCTCCAAGGGCGGGGTGCTGTCGATGAGCCGCGAGCTCGGCGTGCAGTTCGCGCGCGACGGGATCCGGGTCAACGCGCTGTGTCCCGGGCCGGTCAACACGCCGCTGCTGCAGGACCTCTTCGCCGCCGACCCCGAGCGGGCGGCGCGGCGGCTGGTGCACGTCCCGATGGGCCGGTTCGGCGAGCCGCGCGAGATGGCGAACGCGGTGCTGTTCCTGGCCTCGGACGAGTCGTCGTTCATCACGGCGAGCAGCTTCCTGGTCGACGGCGGCATCTCCGGCGCCTACGTCACGCCGCTCTGAGATGCCTGCCCCCATCATCGGGCTCACCACCTACCGCGAGCAGGCGGCCTGGGGGGTCTGGGACCAGCGCGCCGACGTCCTGCCCACGCAGTACGCGCAGGCGGTCGAGGCCACCGGCGGCGTCCCGGTGCTGCTGCCGCCGGTCGACCAGACCGGCGCCGCGGACACGGTCGTTGGGCGGCTCGACGGGCTGGTGATCAGCGGGGGCGCCGACGTCGACCCGGCGCGCTACGGCGCGGGACCGCACGCGCGGACCGCCGGCTGGCGTCCTGACCGGGACGCCTGGGAGCTGGCCCTCCTGGACGCCGCGGCGGCCCGGGCACTGCCGGTCCTGGGGGTCTGCCGCGGGATGCAGCTGATGGCGGTCCACGCCGGCGGTTCGCTGGACCAGCACACGCCGGACCTGGTGGGGCACGAGCAGCACAGCCCCGGCGGTGACCGGTTCGGCACGGTGGAGGTCGCCACGGTGGCCGGGTCACGGGTGGGGAGCCTGGTCGGCGATTCGCTCTCGGTGACCTGCCACCACCACCAGTCCGTGCAGTCGCACCCGGGGTTCACGGCCTCGGCACGAGCCACCGACGGGACCCTGGAGGCGATGGAGTCCGACGGCGACCGGTTCTGCGTGGCGGTGCAGTGGCACCCGGAGACCGCCGCGGACGTCGGGCTGCTCGCGGGCCTGGTCCGCGCGGCTGCGACGTACGCCGTCGAAGGTGCTGGGAGACTCTCCCCATGAGCGGCACCACCACCGACGTCCTGGGTGAGCCCTGGACCTCCGAGACGATCCACTTCCCGCCCGACGAGGAGGGGCAGGTGGTCGCCACCCTCGTCTCGCGGCGTGCCGCCGAGCCGACGAACCGGGCGGTGCTCTACGTCCACGGGTTCTCCGACTACTTCTTCCAGACCGCGTACGCCGAGTGGTGGCTCGAGCGCGGCTACGACTTCTACGCCGTCGACCTGCGCAAGTACGGCCGCTCGTTGCTGGCGCACCAGACGCCGGCGTACGTCACGGACCTGCGGGAACACTTCCCCGAGCTGGACTCGGCCTGGCACCGGGTCACCGAGCGCGACGGCCACGATCACGTCGTCCTCTCGGCCCACTCCACCGGGGGGCTCGTCTGCTCCCTGTGGGCGCAGGAACGGCAGGTCGCGCTGGCCGGCATGGTCCTGAACTCGCCGTGGTTCGACCTGCAGGGCAAGGCGTGGATGCGCTCGGTCGGCACCTTCGTGCTCGACCAGGTCGGTCGACGCCGTCCGCGCCGAGTTCTCGGGACGAAGGCTCCGGGCCTCTACGGCCGCAGCCTCCACCGGGACCACGAGGGCGAGTGGGACTTCGACCCCGCGCTCAAGCCGCTGGACTCGCTGGCCGTGCACCTGGGCTGGTTGCGCGCGATCCGCCGGGGGCACGCCGAGCTGCACCGCGGGCTCGACCTCCGCTTCCCGGTGCTCGTGCTCTCCTCGGACCGCACGACCTGGCCCACCGAGATGGGCGAGGACGTCCACACCCACGACATCGTGCTCGACGTCGAGCAGATCCGTCGCTGGTCCCCCGCCCTCGGGCGGCACGTCACCTACGTGGCCGTCCCCGGCGCACGACACGACGTGGTCCTGTCCCGGCCCGACGTGCGCGCCCGGGCCTACGACGAGCTCGAGCGGTGGCGGACGGCGTACGTCGACCGCTGAGACCTCGGTGGCTCGCTGCGCCCTAGAGTCTCGAGCATGCGCGCAACCCCGACGCTCCCCTCCGGCCCGGAGGTCCTCCTCCGCGGCGGGTCGGACCGACGTTTGACCCAGGGCCTCGTGGCCCTCTCGGTCCACGTCGTCGACGACGGACGCGCGACCGCGGAGGTCGAGGTGACCGGTCACCCGGAGGGCGTCACCCTGAAGGGAGCGAAGGTCGGCGCGTCCACGCTGGCGATCCGGCTCACCGCTGACGAGGACGACTTCATCGGCGGGGTCACGGAGGTCGAGACCCGCCTCGTCGCAGGCGCCGCGCCCACCACGGTCCTCCGGGCCGACGGGACGGCGCGGGTCGCCGACTCGGCAACGGCCGTGACGCTGACGTTCGGCGCGGAGATCCAGTCCGGGTCCGTACGCCGTCGCGCCGGCGGGACCATCGCTCGCTGCCGTGCCACGGCACCCGGGCTGCGGCACGGGTCCCGGATCACCCTGGCCACACCTGGCCGCGGGGCCGACGCAGACCTCGAGGTCGTCGAGATCTGGCACCGGTTCGACGCTGCCCATGGGCTGTGGGTCGAGCTCGTCGCGAGGACGTAGGCCGCACGCATCGTCCGAAAGGCCCGGCGGTCAGCCCTGCAGGCCCTCGCGGACCTCGGCCAGCGCGACGTCGAGGTCGACGGCCGGGGCCCAGCCCCAGGTCCGGGCGCGGTCACCCGTGATCCGGCCGGTCCAGGCGGGAGCGTCGTCCCAGACCGGCTCGACGCCGACGGCACCGGTGACGGTCTCGTAGTAGTCGCGCTGGGTGGCGGTCCCGGCCACGAGGTCGACCGGCGTGCACTCGCCCTCGACCGGGCCGGTGTCCGCGTCGGTCGACAGCATGATCCGGCCGCAGGCGAGGTCGGCCAGGAAGTCGGCGAGGTCGTCGACGTGCACCCAGTTGAACGAACCGCCCGGAACGGCGTGGCGGGCCTGCTCCTCCTCGCGGATCGCCGCGGGGCGCAGCGTGTTCCACACGGATGTCTCCCCGGCCCCGAGGATCGCCGGCGGCCGGACCAGCACGCGGGTCATCCCCTCGACGTCGGCCAGCGCGAGGTCGGCGTCGCGCTTGGTCACGGCGTAGGCACTGGTCTCGTCGGCCACCAGCGGCGACGACTCGTCCACGTCGCCGGTGCCCGGCGTTCGGTCGTAGACGGCGGCCGTCGAGACGTGCACGAAGCGCGCCACCCCCGCGTCCGCCGCCGCCCGGGCGAGGCGCACGGTGCCCTCGACGCCGATCGCGTGCTGGGTCGACCGGTCGCTGCCCATCGGGTGCACCGTGGTGATGACCGCGTGGGCCCCGGCGACCACGTCGGCGGCGACGTCCGGGTCGGTGAAGTCGCCGACACGCTCCTCGACACCGGCGAGGGCCGGGGCCGTGCCCGCACGTCGTACGACAGCACGCACCACCACACCGCGCTCGACCAGCGCCGCACATGTGCGCGCCCCGACGAACCCGTTGGCCCCGGTCACCACGACGACCGGCGCCCGGTCCGCTGGAGAGCTGCTCATGGCGCAAGCCTTGCACGGGCAACAACCGGCAGGATGGCGGCATGAGCAACGACTCCCCCACCGACCAGCCCCGTCGTGCCGTCCTCGTCACCGGGGGCTCCCGCGGCATCGGCGCCGCCGTCGCCCGCGCCTTCGCCGCCCAGGGCGACCGGGTCGCGGTGCACTACGGCGTCTCCGCCGACCGGGCGGCCTCGGTCCGCGCGGCGCTGCCCGGTGACGGCCACGTCACCGTGCAGGCAGACCTGGCAGACCCGGCGGCGGTCCGGTCCTGCGTCGAGGAGGCGGCCGACCTGCTCGGGGGGCTCGACGTGCTGGTCAACAACGCCGGCGTCTTCCTGGCCCACCCACCGCTCACCACCTCGTACGACGCGTGGCAGGAGGCGTGGTCGCGCACGCTCGCCACCAACCTCACCGGCGCCGCCAACGCCACCTTCTGCGCGATCCCGCACCTGCGCGCGGCTGGCGGCGGAGCGGTGGTCAACGTGTCGAGCCGGGGCGCCTTCCGGGGCGAGCCGCACAACCCGGCGTACGCCGCGTCGAAGGCGGGGATGAACGCCTTCGGCCAGTCGATGGCGCTCGTCCTCGCCCCGTACGGCATCTCCGTGGGCACGGTCGCCCCCGGCTTCGTGCAGACCGAGATGGCGCGCGAGGTGCTGGAGGGCGACAGCGGCGACGCGGTCCGGGCCCAGTCGCCCTTCGGCCGGATCGCGGAGCCCGAGGAGGTGGCCGCCGCGGTCGTCTGGCTGGCCTCGCCCGCCGCCCGGTTCGCCTCCGGCACGATCATCGACGTCAACGGGGCGTCGTACCTGCGCAGCTGACGACTCGTCGCGCCGATCGCCGGTGCGGGTGCGACGGCCCCGGGTTCGTCCGCGAGTCTCGGGGTCGGTGACGGAGACAACCGTCACGAACCCCCGGTTTCCCCGGCCGGGGAAAGCCCTCAGGCCCCCTCAGTCCGCCAGCAGCACGACCAGCGCGACCACGCCGACCACCACGATCACACCCCGCAGCACGAGCGGGGGCAGCCGGCGCCCCACGCTGGCGCCGATCTGACCGCCCACGATCGACCCGGCGGCGATCAGCCCGGCGACCGCCCAGTCGACGTGGGCGACGACGATGAACACGGCGGCTGCGATGGCGTTGACCAGCCCGGCGAGCACGTTCTTGGTCGCGTTGTGCCGCTGCAGCGAGTCGGCGACGCCGATGCCCAGGATCGCGACGAGCAGCACGCCCTGGGCGGCGCCGAAGTAGCCGCCGTAGACCCCGGCGAGGGCGACGGCCGGCCAGACCCACCACGCGCCGTGCTCGGGCAGCCCGCCGCGGCTCTCGGCACGGGCCGCGACCCGGCGCGAGATCCAGGGGCCGGTCACGACGAGCACGAGACCCAGGCCGATCAGTGCGGGCACGATCGCGTCGAACGCCGCCGAGGGCAGCACGAGGAGCAGGACAGCGCCCGCCGTACCTCCCAGGAGGGAGGCCGAGGCGAGCCGCAGCAACCGGCTCCGCTGCCCGGCCAGCTCCCTGCGGTAGCCGATCGCACCGGAGACCGAGCCCGGCACCAGGCCGATCGTGTTGGAGACGTTGGCCGTCACCGGCGGGACACCGAACGCGAGGAGGGTCGGGAACGTGATCAGCGTTCCCGACCCCACCACGGTGTTGATGGTTCCGGCCGCGACCCCGGCGAGCAGGATCGCGACGACCTCGAACCAGGTCACGCGGTCGGAGGCGCCCCCGGCGACGGCGGGCCCTGCGGCGGGGGTGCGTCGTCGGGCAGGTCGTCGGTCAGCGGGTCAGGCTCGGGGACGGGCGACGCCTTCCGCTCGGCACCGGGGTTGGCGGCCTTGGCCGCCGCCTCGATGGCCTCCTGGACCGCCTTGTTGGCGCCGCTGAGCTCCTTGTCACCGGCGGTTCCGGCCAGCTGCGGCTCGCTCGGCCCCATGTCGACACGCTTGCGGGGCGTCGCGTCCTGCGGGATCCCGGCGACCTCGTGGATCGAGGAGCCGAGGCCCTCCAGCGCCTTGGTGATCTCGGAGGGGATGACCCACACCTTGTTGGCCTCGCCCTCGGCGATCTTGGGCATCATCTGGAGGTACTGGTAGGCCAGCAGCTTCTGGTCCGGCTGCCCGTCGTGGATCGCCTGGAAGACGGTCTGGATCGCCTGCCCCTCACCCTGGGCGCGCAGGATCTGGGACTCGCGGTCCGCCTGCGCGCGCAGGATCTGCGACTCCCGGTCGCCCTCGGCGTTGAGGATGGCGGACTGCTTGGAGCCCTCGGCCGTGAGGATGGCCGACTGCCGCTGGCCCTCGGCGGTGAGGATCAGCGCCCGCTTGTCGCGGTCGGCGCGCATCTGCTTCTCCATCGAGTCCTTGATCGAGGGCGGCGGGTCGATCCCCTTGATCTCCACGCGGTTGACGCGGATGCCCCACTTGCCGGTGGCCTCGTCGAGGACGCCACGCAGCCCGGTGTTGATCTCCTCGCGGCTGGTCAGGGTCTGCTCGAGGTCCATGCCACCCACGATGTTGCGCAGGGTGGTCATGGTGAGCTGCTCGACGGCCTGGATGTAGTTGGCGATCTCGTACGTCGCCGCGACCGGGTCGGTCACCTGGAAGTAGATGACGGTGTCGATCGACACCACGAGGTTGTCCTCGGTGATGACCGGCTGCGGCGGGAAGCTGACCACCTGCTCACGCAGGTCGATGAGGTAACGGACCTTGTCGATGAAGGGGACGATGATCTTGAGGCCCGCGTCGAGGGTCTGCTGGTACTTCCCGAACCGCTCGACGATGCCGGCCCGCGCCTGCGGGATGATCTTCACGGTCTTGGCCAGCATCACGATGGCGAACACCGCGAGCAGCGCCAACACGATGAGCAAGGTGGGCATCAGATCTCCTCCGAGTGGATGGCGGTCATGGTTCCAGGCGTGGGACGGGGTGGACGTACGCGGTGGCGCCGCGGATCTCGAACACCTCCACGGTCTCACCCGACTCGATGGTGAGCGTCTCGTCGTAGGGCTGGGCGCTCCAGAGCTCGCCCGAGAGCCGGACCCGGCCCGGCGTCAGCGAGGTGACGGTCTCGGTCACGATCCCCTGCGTCCCGACCAGCTTGCGGTGCCCCAGGCGCAGCTCTGGCCCGTGGTCGAGCTTGCGGGCGAGGCCGGGCCTCACCACGGCGAGCATCCCGACCGAGGTGATCAGGGCGACCACCGCGGCGATCGCGAACGAGTCCGTGAAGAACGAGGCCACCATCCCGCCGAGCGCGCCGGTGGCGAGCATGATCAGGACCAGGTCCAGGGAGAACATCTCCGCAACACCGAGCACGATGGCCAGCGCGAGCCACGACTCCGTCATGTGTTCGCGGATCCAGTCCATGCCGCAACCCTATCCGGCGGCACCCGATCCCACGGCTGGTTCAGAGTGCGCGCCGCGGCGTCCGCCGCCGGGCGCTGAAGCGGCCGTCCTCCGAGGACAGGCCCAGGGGCATGCCGAAGGTGTCGCTGAGCGCCTCCTCGGTCACGACCTCCTCCATCGGACCGGACGCGACGACGCGCCCTTCCCGCAGCAGCATCGCGTGGGTGAACCCCGGGGGGATCTCCTCGACGTGGTGGGACACCAGCACCGTGGCGGGCGAGGCCGGGTCGTCGGCCAGGACCGAGAGCGTGTTGACGAGGTCCTCGCGACCGCCGAGGTCCAGGCCCGCTGCCGGCTCGTCGAGGAGCAGCAGCTCCGGGTCCGTCATCAGCGCGCGCGCCACCTGCACCCGCTTGCGCTCCCCCTCGCTGAGGGTGCCGAACGTGCGCTCCGCGAGATGGCGTACGCCGACCTCGACCAGGAGCTCGTCGGCGCGCTCGTGGTCGAGCTCGTCGTAGGCCTCGCGCCAGCGGCCGACGACGCCGTAGGACGCCGAGACCACCACGTCGTGGACACGTTCGTCGCGCGGGATCCGCTCGGCGAGCGCGGCGCTCGTGAGCCCGATCCGGGGCCGCAGCTCGAACACGTCGACGGTGCCGAGCACCTCGTCGAGGATGCCCGCGACCCCCACGGTCGGGTGCAGCTGGGCGGAGGCGACCTGCAGCAGCGTGGTCTTGCCGGCTCCGTTGGGGCCCAGCACCACCCAGCGCTGGTCCTCGGCGACCTCCCAGTCGACGGAGTCGAGCAGGGTGGCACCGCCCCGGCGCACCGTCACGCCCGCGAACTCCACGACAGCGACCATGGCGGTCACCCTATCCACCGCTCCCCCGCTACCCGGCGGCGCGTATCGTCGCGCGCCGTGAGCGACTCCGACCTGCACACGCTGCCCGTGTCGGGCAGGGTCGCGTGGTGGGCGACCGCGTGGCTGCGCGGGCGGACCGTCACCGACCTGGCCCTCGACGCGGTCGCCGCCGACGGCCGTCTGCACTGCGGACCGGGTGGCGAGCCGCTGGTCGAGCTGCTCGGCCGGCTCCGGGCCGCGGGCGCGACAGACTGCGGGCTGGCGCTGCCGGTCGAGGGAGACCCGCTGGGGCTCGGAGGACCACGGGAGCTCAACGACCTCGCGCTCGAGCACGGCGAGGCGGTGGTGGCGCCCGCCGCCGGGCTCGCGCTCGTCCCGGACGTCGGGACCGAGGTCGTGACGTGGCGGCTGCTCCCTGCTGCGCGGCGGCAGCTGCCCGACGTGGGCGAGACCGACCGGGCGCTCCGGCGAGCGATCATCGAGACGGCGAACGACCTGGCAGCGCTCGACGTCGCCCGCTGGCGCCCGGAGGCCGCGGACCTGCTCATGGGCCCGGACCGGCGCGAGCCGCTCCCCGCACCCGAGGGCACCCCCGCCCGCTGCGTCGAGCTGGCCGGCCGTGCCCTGTCAGCGGCGGCGATCGTCGACGTGGCGCTCGCGGACGACGGGGCCGCGGTGTCGGTCGGCGAGATCGCCCGGCGGCGGGCGGCGCTGGACCCCCTCGAGCGTGCCTCGCGCCGCGCCCTGGTCGCGGCGTGCTCCCCCGAGGTGTGGCCGCCGGGCTGATCAGGCGTCGGCCCAGACGCCCAGCTCGTTGCCGCTGGGGTCGAGGAAGTGGAAGCGACGGCCGCCCGGGAACTCGTAGGGTCCGGCGACGACCTCGCCACCCGCCGCCTCGACGGCGCGGACCGTCGCGTCGAGGTCGGCGGACCAGAGCAGGACCAGCGGTCCGCCCCGGGCCGGGGTCGCTGTGGCGTTGAGCCCGCCGACCTCCCCGGTGCCGTCCGCGGAGCGGATGCCGGCGTAGGTGTCGCCGTAGTCGTTGAACTCCCAGCCGAAGGCCGAGGAGTAGAAGGCACGGGTCGCGGGCAGGTCGGAGACGGCCAGCTCGACGTAGTCGATGGTGTGGTGGAGGTGGCTCATGCGGGCCACGCTACGAGCCACCGCCCACAGCCGACCCCGACGGCGCTAGCCTCGTCCCGCGATGGACCACGAAGCCCCGAAGACCCTCCTCATCACGCTGAGCGGCAAGGACCGGCCCGGTGTGACGTCCGCGATCTTCACCACCCTCAGTGGCGCCGGCGTCGAGGTCCTCGACATCGAGCAGATCGTGCTGCGCCGCCGGCTGATCCTCGGCGTCCTGGTCCGCGCGCCGCGCGACTGGAAGAAGCTGCGCGCCGCGGTCGAGGAGACCGCGGCCGCCCTCGACATGGGGGTCGACGTCGACCGCGGCGTCGGTGACAACCTGGCCCGCTCGCAGGGGCGATCGCACGTGACCGTGATCGGCACCCCCCTCAAGGCGGGCCACATGGCAGCCGTGGCGGGCCGGATCGCCGACAGCGGCGCCAACATCGACCGCATCGAGCGGATGGCCCGCTACCCGGTCACCGCCATCGACCTGCACGTCTCGGGTGCCGACCCCGACCGGCTCCGGGCCCTGCTCGCGGCCGAGGCGGCCACCCAGGGCATCGACGTGGCCGTCCAGCCCGCGAACCTGATGCGACGCGGGATGCGGTTGATCGTGCTCGACGTCGACTCCACGCTCGTGCAGGGCGAGGTCATCGAGATGCTCGCCGAGCACGCCGGGCAGGCCGAGGAGGTGGCCCGGGTCACCGAGCAGGCGATGGCGGGCGAGCTCGACTTCGAGGAGTCGCTGCGGTCGCGGGTCGCGCTCCTCGAGGGAGTGCCGGCCACCGCCCTCGACCAGGTGTACGACGACCTCGTGCTCGCCCCCGGGGCGCGGACCATGGTCCGGGTGCTGCGTCGCCTCGGCTACCGCTTCGCGCTGGTGTCGGGGGGCTTCTCGCAGATCACCGACCGGCTGGCCGAGGCGCTGGGCATCCACTACTCCCACGCCAACGAGCTCGAGATCGTCGACGGCCGGCTCACCGGCCGCATCGTGGGCGACGTGGTCGACCGGGCGGGCAAGGCGACCGCCCTGCGCCGCTTCGCCGACGCCGTCGGCGTACCGGCCGAGGCCGTGATCGCGATCGGCGACGGCGCCAACGACCTCGACATGCTCGCCGCGGCCGGACTCGGCATCGCCTACAACGCCAAGCAGGTCGTCCAGGAAGCGGCGGACACCTCGGTCAACGTCCCGTACCTCGACGCGATCATGTACCTCCTCGGGATCTCCCGCGAGGAGATCGAGGCCGCCGACGAGGAGGCAGGCTTCACCACCCCGGCTCCCCCGCTCTGAGCTCGCCGGGCACTTCCGCACGCCATCACCCCGCCGACCGGTCACGCCTGCAGGCCACGGCGCCGGTCAGCCGCTTGATGGCCACCAGGGGCTGACCGGTCAGGGGCCGCGGTAGCCCACCAGCCGGGCACCGGCCCACGCCAGGTCCCCCCACGCCCCGTCCAGCTCGAAGACCGCGACGGCGCCCGCGGGGAAACCCGAGGCGACCAGGTCGTTCGTGGCGTCGGGGTCGCCGTCACCGTCGTCGAGGAGCTGCGCCATCGACCCCATGGTCGGGTTGTGGCCCACCACCGCGACCGTGACCACCTCCTCGGGCACCTCGCGCACGAGGTCGAGCGCGGTCTCCGGCTCGGCGGTGTAGAGGGCCCGCGACAGGTCGGGCGCCAGCTCCCAGCCCGCGCCGCGGGCGAGCGCGTCCCAGGTCTGGGCCGCCCGGGTCGCCGCGGAGACGAGCGCGTGGTCGGGGCGGAGGCCCTGCCCGGCGAGCCAGGTGCCGGCGGACTCGGCGTCACGGACCCCCTCGTCGGCGAGGGGCCGCTCGGCATCGGTGGTGCCCGACTGGCCGGCCCGGGCGTGGCGGATCACGAGGAGTCGACGCGGCTGCACGCGCCCACTGTGGCAGCCGCTAGCCTCCCTGTCATGCCTCCCGGACCTCTCATGATCATCGGTGGCGCCGAGGACAAGCTGCGTCGGCCCACGATCCTGCGGGAGTTCGTCGACGCGAGCGGCGGAGCGGAGGCCAGGATCGCCGTCATCCCGACCGCGTCGTCCCTCGGCGACGCCGTCGTGGAGGTCTACGACGCCGTCTTCCGCAAGCTCGGGGCCGCCGAGGTCGTGCCCGTCCGTCCCGAGTCGCGCGAGGACGCCCACGACGCCGACCTCGTCGCCCGCCTGCACGGCGCCACCGGCATCTTCATGACCGGCGGCAACCAGCTCAAGCTGTCCTCGATCATCAGCGGCACCCCGCTGGGCGAGGCGATCCACGAGGCCCACCGCGACGGCGTGGTCGTCGCCGGCACCTCCGCCGGGGCCAGCATCCAGTCCTCCCACATGGTCGCCTTCGGCGGCCCGGGCGCCACGCCCAAGCAGCGGATGACCCAGGTCGCCGCGGGTCTGGGGCTGCTCGAGTCGGCCGTGATCGACCAGCACTTCGACCAGCGCAACCGCTACGGACGCCTGCTGATGATCGTCGCCCAGTCGCCGCAGCTGCTCGGGATCGGCGTCGACGAGGACACCGCTGCGGTGGTGACCGAGAGCGACGGCCGGCAGCTGCTCAGGGTCAGCGGTCGCGGCTCGGTCACGATCTTCGACCCCGCCCGCATGGTCACCAACGCCTACGAGGCCCAGCGCTCCAGCCCGCTGCTGGCCAGCGGCGTCACGCTGCACGTGCTGCCCGAGGGGGCGACGTACGACCTCACGGCCCGCGAGCTGCTGCCGCAGCAGTGGGCGGTCGACCCCGAGGACGAGGCCGAGCTGGCCGAGGCCCAGCACGACATGCGCCAGATGGCCCGTGACATCGCGGCCGGCGACGCCTCCCCGGCGGCGCTTCGCCGACGCCTCGCCCGCACCAGGTCCAGGCTTCAGCCCCACCGACAGGACGGAGACGACCGATGACCGAACGTCCCACTCCCGACCTCACGATCCTCGAGACCCGGGTCTACCGCGGCGCCAACGTCTGGTCGTACGAGAAGGCGATCCACCTGGTCGTCGACCTCGGCGTGCTCGAGCAGCACCCCACCAACACCCTCCCCGACTTCACCGACCACCTGCTGCAGATGCTGCCCGGGCTGCGTGAGCACTCCTGCTCGCGCGGGCGGCGCGGCGGCTTCGTCGAGCGACTCAACGAGGGCACCTGGCTGGGCCACGTCGCCGAGCACTGCGCCCTCGCCCTCCAGCAGGTCGTCGGCCACGACATCCGGCGCGGCAAGACCCGGATGGTCAAGGACCGCCCGGGCGTCTACAACGTGATCTACGGGTACGTCGACGAGCAGGTCGGCCTGGCCGCCGGGCGGCTCGCGGTACGCCTGGTCAACCACCTCGTCGAGGGCGACCCCGACTTCGACTGGGACGCCGAGCTCGAGGCGTTCATCAAGCGGGCCGAGCGGACGGCCTTCGGCCCCTCCACGCAGGCGATCGTCGACGAGGCCGTCTCGCGTGACATCCCGTGGCTGCGCCTCAACCAGCACTCCCTCGTCCAGCTCGGCCAGGGCGTCCACGCCAAGCGGATCCGCGCCACGATGACCTCCGAGACGTCCTCCATCGCGGTCGACGTGGCCTCCGACAAGGACCTCACCACCAAGCTGCTCGGCGCCGCCGGGCTGCCCGTGCCCAAGCAGGAGTCGGTCCGTACGGCCGACCAGGCCGTCCGTGTCGCCGGCCGGATCGGCTACCCCGTCGTGGTGAAGCCGCTCGACGGCAACCACGGCCGCGGCGTCTGCCTCGACCTGCAGGACGAGGACGCCGTGCGCGAGGCGTTCCCGATCGCCGAGGAGCAGTCGCGACGCGGCTGGGTCATCGTCGAGAGCTTCGTGACCGGCAAGGACTACCGCTGCCTGATCATCGACGGCCGGATGGTCGCGATCGCCGAGCGGGTGCCGGCCCACGTGGTGGGCGACGGCTCCTCGACCGTCGAGCAGCTCGTCGAGGACACCAACGCCGACCCGCGCCGCGGCGTGGGCCACGAGAAGGTCCTCACCCGGATCAAGATGGACGCGGCCGCCCAGGAGGTGCTCGCCGGCCAGGGGCACACGCTGACGTCCGTCCCGGAGGAGGGCGAGATGGTCAAGCTGGCCCTCACCGGCAACATGTCGACGGGCGGCATCTCCATCGACCGGACCTTCGAGGCCCACCCGGAGAACGTCGAGATCGCCGAGGAGGCGGCCCAGATGATCGGGCTCGACATCGCCGGCATCGACTTCATCTGCCCCGACATCACCGAGCCGGTCCGCGAGACCGGCGGCGCCATCTGCGAGGTCAACGCCGCACCCGGCTTCCGGATGCACACCCACCCGACGATCGGCGAGCCGCAGTTCATCGCCAAGCCCGTCGTCGACATGCTGTTCCCGCCGGGCGCCCCCTCGCGGATCCCGATCGTGGCGGTGACCGGCACCAACGGCAAGACCACGACGTCCCGGATGATCTCCCACGTCTTCAAGGGCATGGGCCGCAAGGTCGGCATGACCTCGACCGACGGCGTCGTCATCGACGAGCGGCTGCTGATCCGGGCCGACGCGTCCGGGCCGCGGTCGGCACGGATGGTGCTGCAGAACCCGCGTGTCGACTTCGCGGTCTTCGAGGTCGCCCGCGGCGGCATCCTCCGCGAGGGCCTCGGCTACGAGCGCAACGACGTCGCCGTCGTCCTCAACGTGCAGCCCGACCACCTCGGGCTGCGCGGGATCGACACCGTCGAGCAGCTCGCGGACGTCAAGGCGGTCGTGGTCGAGGCGGTCCCGCGTACGGGCTCCGCGGTGCTCAACGCCGACGACCCGCTGGTCCGCGAGATGCGGCGCAAGTGCAGCGGCGAGGTCGTGTGGTTCTCGATGTCCGAGCCGGGCTCGGAGGTGCGCGACATGATCGACGCCCACTGCCGTCGCGGTGGCAAGGCGCTGGTCCTCAACCCGTCCGACCGCGGCGAGATGATCGTGGTCAAGCACGGGCGGCGCGAGATGCAGCTCGCGTGGACCCACCTGCTGCCCGCCACGTTCAACGGCCGTGCGCGGATGAACGTCCAGAACTCCCTGGCCGCGGCGGCCGCCGCCTTCGCCGCCGGAGCCCCGCTGCACGACATCCGGCAGGGCCTGCGGACCTTCTCGACGAACTACTACCTCTCCCCCGGACGGCTCAACGAGGTCGAGGTCAACGGCGTCAACGTCATCGTCGACTACTGCCACAACGCACCCGGCATGCGGATGCTCGGCGACTTCGTCGACCGGGTCGGCGAGTCGCTCTCGTCCTCCCACGAGCTGGCGCGACCCTCGCGGATCGGCATCATCGCCACCGCGGGCGATCGGCGTGACGCCGACATGCGCGAGCTCGGCGAGATCGCGGCCCAGCACTTCGACGTCGTCATCGTGCGCGAGGACGAGGCCCTCCGGGGCCGTGAGCGTGGTGCCACGGCGGAGCTGGTGCGCGAGGGCGTGCAGGAGGCGATCGCCGCCGGCGCCCGCTGCAAGCAGGTCGAGGTCGTGCTCGAGGAGATCGAGGCGGTCCGCCACGCCATGGCCCGCGCCAACAAGGGCGACCTGTGCGTGGTGTGCGTCGACAAGCACGCCGCGGTGATGAGCGAGCTGGAGAACTGGTCCAACCAGGCGTACGCCGGCGCCGGCGCAAGCCCTGACGCTCCCGCCGCCGACCCGGACTACGCGCCTCAGTCCGAGGGCTGATCGGCGATCACCTCGGTCACGAAGCGCAGCACGGCCGGGTGGGCAGGGTCGATCAGGTGCCCACCGCGCACCTGCTCGTGCCGGGCTTCGGGCAGGGACGACACCAGCTGCTCGTCGACCGCCAGGGCCGCTGGGTAGGAGCTCTCCCCGGAGAGCACCAGTGTGGGCTGGCTGACGGACGCGAGCTCCTCCGCGCTCGGCAGCCACGGCTGCTCGCTCAGGTCCAGGCCGCGACCCCGGATCTCGGCCAGCACCCCGGGTCCACCAGCGGCGAAGAGCTCCTGCACCTCGCCGGGGAAGGACTCCCACGTACCGGGCCCCAGGGCCAGCTCGAGAACGGTCCGGGCCGCTGACCCGGGTTCGTCCCCCGCGCGGCTCAGCACGTTCTCACGCAACTGCGTGGCCCACGCCTGCGCCTCCGCGTGGATGGCGAACACCGCCGGTTCGAGCAGCACCAGGGCGCGCACCAGGCGTGGGTGCTTCACGGCGAGCGCCAGCGCGATCAGCCCCCCGGTGCTCCGCCCGATGACGACCGCCGGGCCGCCGACCTCGGCGAGCAGCGCCACCGCGTCGTCGAGGTGGTCGTCGAGGTCCACGGTCAGCGGTGGTGTCGCCCACGCGCTCCGGCCGAAGCCGCGCCTGTCGTAGACCACACAGGTGCCCAGCGCGGCGAGTGCCTCCGCGGCGTCCTCCCAGAACGCGCACGAACTCGGGCTGCCGTGGATCCCCAGGATCGGATCGCCGGTGCCGCGCACCTCGTGGAAGAGCTCGAGCCCTCCTGTTCGGAGGGTGGCCATGAGGTCAGCGTACGCCCGCCCGAGGCGGGAATCACCCCTGCGTGAGCGCCTGCACCAACCGGATCCCGAGGCCGTCCACGGAGCGGTCGCTCGCGGTCAGGGCGACCACCGCCACCCGGTGGTCCGGGTCGACGCCGACGAAGGAGCGGTAGCCGGCAGTACCCCCGTTGTGCCACAGCAGCACCCCGTCGCTGCCGTGCCACCGCAACCAACCCAGGCAGTGGTCCATCCGGGCACCCGGCACCCGCGGCTGCTGGCTCAGCCGGATCGCGTCACCGAGCGGCCCCGGCGGCGGCTCGAGCTGGGCCGCCAGGAAGCGCTGCAGGTCCGCCAGCGTCGACCAGAGCGCACCACAGCCCGCGAGGGCGTCGAAGGTCCAGGCCTGGGTGCGGGGCCGCCCACGGCGGCGGTGACCGGGCAGGCCGTCCCCGGGATCGACTCCGGTGCTGCGCAGCCCGAGCGGGTCGGACACACGCTCACGCACCAGGTCGGCGTACGGCCTTCCGGCCCTGACCGCGAGGGCGTGGCCCAGCAGACCCGCACCGAGGTTGGAGTAGGCAGGTCGGCGACGCCGCTTGAGCCTCGTCGACGCGAGGGACCGGACGAGTGCCTCGTGGTCGACGTCGCCGTAGGGATCCGGGTGGCGGCTGAGCGCCCGCGACCACAGCTCCTTCGGGATCCGGGGCAGCCCGGACGTGTGCGTCGCCAGCTGCTCGAGAGTGACGTCACGCACCGGTCCGGAGAGGTCGTCGACCAGCGCGCCGACCGGGTCGTCGAGGGCGACCGTGCCGTCCACGACGTACGTCGCCAGGAGCAGGCCGGTGAACACCTTGGTCACCGATCCGATCTGGAAGCAGCCGGAGGGATCGCCGGCCCACGTCACCGCCTCGCCGCCGACCAGCCCGCCGACCGAGAGCCGTCGGTGGCTCGGTGCCGCGGCGGCGACCACCGCCTCCGGCGCCTCAGCCGTGCGCGGCACGGACCTTCCCGCCGAGCGTCTCGGGGTCGTCGGCGGTCCCGTCGTGCTCGGCGATCCAGGCGAAGACGTCCTCGCGCTCCGCGTGGCACATCAGCCCGACGACGTCGCCCGGCTGCGCCTGCCCGACCAGCGCGGCCAGGGCCGCGACCTCGGTGGGGTAGGACTCCAGCTCCTCGACGCCGACGCGTGCGGCGCCTGCCCGCATCAGGCCGTCGAGCTCCGCCACGGTGCGACCGCGCAGGTAGTGCTGCTTGTGGCCGATCGCCACCACGTCCGAGCCCATCGCCCCGATCTCACCGAGCCGCTCGATGAGGTCGTCCTGTCGGTCGCCGACCGCGCCGAGGCCCAGGAGCAGCCGGGCGCCGGGGCGGCGTACGCCTCCCATGACCTCGAGCAGCGCCTCGAGCCCCGCCTCGTTGTGGGCGAGGTCGACGACGACCGTGACCTCGCCGATGCTGAAGAAGTTCATGCGTCCGGGGTTGTGCTCGGCATCGGGTCGGAACGACCTGAGGCCGGCCGCGACGACCTCCCGGGGGATCCCTGCCGCGAGTGCCGCCGACGTGGCAGCCAGGGTGTTCTCGACGTTGAAGCGGGACAGGCCGGCGAGCGTCATCGGCACGTCCACCAGCTCCACCACGAGCTCGGGGTCGGCGTTCGGCGCCACCACGCAGACCCAGCCGTCGATCACCGTCGTCGCCCGTCCACCCTCGTTGAGCACCTCCCGGATCGCCGGGGAGTCGGGGTCCCGGGAGAACACCCACGGACGCGCCTTGATCACGGTACGCATCGCCAGCACCCGCGGGTCGTCGCCGTTGAGCACCGCCCAGCCGCCCTTGCGCGTGATCCGCGGGACGACCGCCTTGACCTCGGCGAGCTGGTCGAGGGTGTCGATCCCCTGCAGCCCGAGGTGGTCGGCGGAGACGTTGGTGACGACGGAGACGTCGTTGCGGGTGAGGCCGATGCCCTTGAGCAGGATGCCGCCGCGGGCGGTCTCGGTGACGGCGAACTCCACCTCCGGGTGCGCCAGCACCCGGCCGGCCCCGCTGGGCCCGGAGTAGTCGCCCGCCTCGACCAGCGCGCCGTCGACGTAGATGCCGTCGGTGTTGGACCACCCGACGACCAGGCCGTTGGTCCGCGCGACGTGGGCGATCATCCGGCTGGTCGTGGTCTTGCCGTTGGTACCCGTCACGGCCACCACCGGTACTCCCGGGGTCAGGGTGCGCGGCCCCTCGCCCACCGCGGCGGCCGCGACCCGCTCGGCCGCCCGGTGCATCAGCTCGTCGACATCGGTCGCCGGCAGGGCGTCGATCACCTCGGCGACCGCGCGCCCCATCTCCTGCGCGCGCTCCCGATGCCGCCACGGGTAGGCGACCACGATCTGGTGCGGGTCGCTCGTGGGACGCACCCGTACGGCCAGCCGCGTCGTCCCGCTCTCGGCCGCCAGCGCCCTCACCAGCCGGGCCACGGCGCGGATCGCGAACCGCTGCCGGAAGCCGGTCCCGGGCTCCCCCGGCCGCGCCTGCCCGAGTCCGATGCGGCGGGCGAACGCCTGGGCCGTCCTCGTGGGGACGTCGGACAGCGCGCCGATGTCGAGGGTCAGCTTGATCGCCGCGCGGGGGAAGTAGAGGTTCGGCCCCTCCAGCACCCGGAGCTCCACGAGTGAGGTCACGGGCGTGACGCTAGCGGAGGCCTCGGGGCCGGCGTCGGTGTGGGCGGCCGCTCAGGCCCCCATCGCGTGGAAGCCACCGTCGACGTGCACGATCTCCCCCGTGGTCGCGGGGAAGAAGTCGCTCAGCAGGGCGCAGACCGCGCGCGCGGTCGGGTCGTGGTCGCCCTCGTCCCAGCCGAGCGGGGCGCGGGTCTTCCACATCGACTCGAGGTCCTCGAAACCGGGGATGGCCTTGGCGGCCAGGGTCTTCAGCGGCCCGGCGGAGACCAGGTTGCAGCGGATCCCCTCGGCGCCGAGGTCGCGGGCGAGGTAGCGCGAGGTCGACTCGAGGCCGGCCTTCGCGACGCCCATCCAGTCGTACGCCGGCCACGCCGTGGTCGCGTCGAAGGTCAGGCCGACGATCGAGCCGCCCGACCCCATCAGCGGGCGGGCCGCGACGGCGAGCGCCTTGAGGGAGTACGCCGAGACCTGCACCGCCTGGGCGACGTCCTCCCACGGCCCCTCGAGGAACTTGCCCCCGAGCAGCGTCTCCGGGTTGCCGTAGGCGATCGAGTGGACCACCCCGTCGAGCCCGTCGACGTGCTCGCGCACGGCGTCGGCGAGGCCGTCGAGGTGGTCCTGGTCGGTCACGTCGAGCTCGAGGACCGGCGGCTCCGTGGGGAGCCGCTTGGCGATCCGTCGGGTGATGCCGAGGGCCCGCCCGAAGTTCGAGATCAGCACGGTGGCGCCCTGCTCCTGCGCCACCCGCGCGACCGCGTACCCGATCGAGCTGTCCATGGTCACGCCCGCGACCAGGATCCGCTTGCCGTCCAGGATGCCCATGTCAGTGCCCCATTCCGAGTCCGCCGTCGACCGGGATCACGGCTCCGGTCACGTAGCCGCCGTGCTCGCCGGTCAGCCACAGGACGGCCGCCGCGATCTCCTCCGGGGTGCCGTACCGCTGCAGCGGCACCTGCTGCTTGATGGTGTCCTTCTGCTCGTCGGTCAGCACCGCGGTCATGTCGGTGTCGACGAACCCGGGCGCGACCACGTTGGCCGTGATCGAGCGCGACCCGAGCTCCCGCGTCAGCGAGCGCGCCATGCCGACCAGGCCGGCCTTCGACGCGGCGTAGTTGACCTGCCCCGCCGAGCCGAGCAGCCCGACCACCGAGGAGATGAAGACGATCCGCCCCCGCCGGAGCCGGAGCATGCCCTTGGAGGCGCGCTTGGCGAGCCGGAAGGAGCCGGTCAGGTTGGTGTCGATGACGCGGGACCAGTCCTCCTCGCTCATCCGCAGCAGCAGCGTGTCGGCAGTGACACCGGCGTTGGCGACCAGCACCTCGACGGGCCCGTGCTCCTCCTCGATCCGGGAGAAGGCCTCGTCGACGGCGGCGGCGTCGGTGATGTCGCACACCAGGTCGAGGGAACCCTCGGGCCCCCCGCCGCTGCGACTGGTCACCGCGACGCGGTCGCCCTGGGCGAGGAAGGCCCCGGCGATGGCGCGTCCGATGCCGCGGTTGCCCCCGGTGACGAGGACCGATCTGGGTTCGTTGTCAGTCACGGTCACCGACGCTAGTGATTACCGGCGCGTACGCGGAACTCACTCGTCCTCCAGGCGGAACCCGACCTTGATCCCGACCTGGAAGTGCTCGACCTGGCCGTCCTTGACCTGGCCGCGCACCTGGGTGACCTCGAACCAGTCGACGTGGCGCAGAGTCTTGGCGGCGCGCTCGATGCCGTTGCGGACGGCCTGGTCGATCCCGTCGGGCGAGGTCCCGACGATCTCGGTGACGCGGTAGGTGCGGTTGGACATGGGGTCTCCTTCTGCGCAGGGCACGAGGTGGGTTCGGCGATCGTAGCGACGTACAGTCGTGAGCATGGCCCGCGACGACGCTGTGCGCATCACGACGGCGTCGTCGAGCGCCCACGAGGACATCGCCCGCCGGCAGCGTCGCTACGTCCTGTCGATGTCGCTGCGGACCGTCTGCTTCGTCGGCGCGATCCTGGTGGGACCCGGCTGGCTGCGGTGGGTGCTGGTGGCCGGCGCGGTCCTGCTCCCGTACGTCGCCGTGGTGATGGCGAACGCCGTCTCGACGAAGTCCGACGGATTCGCCCTCACGGGGTCACCGAATGCTCACCCGGAGCTCGGTGGAGGTACGGATTCCGCACCGCCACGCGGATACGACAGTATTTGACTTTCCCAGATCCCCTGACACAATTCACGACGAACTGTGTCTCCCCCGTCGCAGTTCGCAGGTGCCGGACGTCCTCCCCCGTGGTCGTCCGGCTTCCTGCATTTCGGGGCGCCGTCACCGGCCTCGGAGCAGGGCGCGAGGATGGACCCATGGACCAGGACCAGCCGACCTGCAGCGCCAAGGGCTGCCAGCAGGACGCCGTGTGGGCGCTGCTCTGGAACAACCCCAAGCTGCACACGCCTGACCGGCGCAAGACCTGGCTCGCCTGCGAGGAGCACCGGACGACGCTCTCCGACTTCCTGGGGGCGCGTCAGTTCCTCAAGGACGTGGTGCCGGTCTCGGAGGTCGGCACCGGCTGACGCCACGAGGGTGGACCTCGCGAGCGAGTCTCCGGGTTCGTCACCAACACGAGCGTGACGCGCCCCCGGTTTCGCCGGCCGACCGGGAAACCGGCATCACCTCACGCGCTACCCGCCGATCGCCGACATCGGCCGGTCAGGCTGCAGGAAGCTGGGGTCGTCGATGCCGTGTCCGGGCCGCTTGCCCCGCATCGCGATGACCCAGCGCTCGGCGACCTCCTCGTCGCTCGCCCCGGCCCGCATGGCGGTGCGCAGGTCGGACTCCTCCCGCGCGAAGAGGCAGTTGCGGACCTGGCCGTCGGCGGTCAGCCGCACCCGGTCGCAGTCGCCGCAGAAGGGACGCGTCACGGACGCGATGACACCGACCGTCGCCGGGCCGCCGTCGACGCGGAACAGCTCGGCCGGGGCGCTTCCCCGCGGCTCGGCCGCCGGGGTCAGGTCGAACTCGGCTCCGAGCCGCTCGAAGATCTCCTCGGCCGTCACCATGGCCGTGCGGCTCCAGTCGTGCTGGGCGTCCAGCGGCATCTGCTCGATGAACCGCAGGTGGTAGCCCTCGCCCACCGCCCAGCGGAGCAGCTCGGCCGCCTGGTCGTCGTTGGTGCCGCGCAGCAGCACGGCGTTCACCTTGACCGGCGTGAGCCCCGCCTCCTGGGCGGCCGCGAGGCCGGCGAGGACGTCGGCCAGCCGGTCGCGACGGGTGATCGCCTCGAAGGTGGTCCTGCGGACGGTGTCGAGGCTGACGTTGACCCGGTCCAGCCCGGCCTCCTTCAGCGCGCCGGCGGTCCGCGAGAGGCCGAGCGCGTTGGTGGTGAGACTCAGCTCGAGGTCCGGCCCGACCTCCCGGGTCCGGCGGACGATGTCGACGATGCCGCGGCGTACGAGCGGCTCACCGCCGGTGAAGCGGACCTCGCGGATGCCGAGCATCCGGACCCCGATGTCGACGAGCCGGACCACCTCGTCGTCGGTGAGGACCTCCTCGCCCGGCAGCCAGTCCAGTCCCTCCGCGGGCATGCAGTAGGAGCAGCGCAGGTTGCACCGATCGGTCAGGGAGACGCGCAGGTCGGTGGCGACCCTGCCGTAGCGGTCCTCGAGGGGCATGGCAGTCACAGGGCCGACTGTAGTCCGCGGATGGCTGGGTCCGAAGCCTTCCCGCGCCCCGGATAGCCTCGCGGGGTGCGTGCAGTGCGGTCCTGGGGATTCCTCGTCAGCCGGCGGTGGGTGGCGTTCGCCCTCGTCGTAGCCCTGCTGGCGTGGCTGGCCTGGTGGCTCGGCGAGTGGCAGTTCGGCCGCCTGGAGGACCGCAAGGCGCGCAACGCGATCATCGAGCGCAACGAGACCGCGCCGGTGGCGCCGGTGGCGGACCTGGTCAGCGAGGGCGGCGAGGTCGCGGTCGACGACGAGTGGCGGGTGGTCACGGCCACCGGCACGTACGCCGTCGAGGACACCGTGATCGTGCGCTATCGCACCCGCGACGGCGCCTCGGGCGTCGACGTCGTGGTGCCGCTGGTGACCGGCGACGGCACGGCCCTGCTGGTCGACCGCGGCTGGGTCGCCGCCGACAACCGGGGCACCGACGCCGGCGACGTCCCCGCACCGCCGGAGGGCGAGGTGACCGTCACCGGCTGGCTGCGCCGGGACGCGACCGGCGACAGCACCGCCGTCACCGACCAGTCCACGCGGTCGATCTCGAGCGAACGGATCGGCGAGGCCCTCGACCTCCCGGTCTACGGCGGCTTCGTCGACCTGCGCAGCGAGGACCCGGAGCCGGACCAGCCGCTCGCTCGGGCCGAGCTGCCCGAGCTCGACAACGGCCCGCACTTCTTCTACGGCCTGCAGTGGTGGTTCTTCGGACTGCTCGCGGTGGGCGGCTTCGGCTACCTGGCGTGGGACGAGCGGCGAGGCTCGCCCGGCCGCCGCGGTGGTCGGGGTGGCGCCCCGGACGACACGGGTCAGACCGTGCGCATCATGCCACCGTCGACCGGCACCATCACGCCGGTGACGAACGACGCGGCCGGGGACAGCAGGAAGGCAGCCACCCGCCCGAACTCCTCCGGCTCGCCGTAGCGGCCCAGCGGGATCTGCGCGACCATCCGCTCCTTCGCCGCGTCGGCGTCGCCGGTGAGGGCGTCGAGCTCGGCGACCCGGTCGGTGCCGACCCGTCCGGGGAGCAGCCCGTTGACCCGGACACCCTCCGGTCCCAGCTCGTCGGCGAGCTGCTTGGCGACCATGGCCAGGCCCGGCCGGAAGCCGTTGGAGGTCGCCATGTTGGGCAGCGGGCTGTGCACGCTCGTCGACAGCACCAGTGCCAGCGCCCCGCCGTGCGGAAGCTCCGGCCCGATCTCGCGGCACAGGCGGACGGCCCCCAGGAACACCGAGGCGAACGAGTCGGTCCACTGCTCGTCGGTGACCCCGGTGACCGGTCCGACCGGCGGCCCGCCGACCGAGACCAGCGCGCCGTCGATGCGGCCCCAGGCGTCCTGGGCCGCGGCCATCAGGCGGGCAGGGGTGTCGGGGTCGGCGTTGTCGGCCACGACGGCGCGGGCGGAGTCACCGAGCTCGGCGACGGCGGTGTCCAGGGCCTCCTCGCTCCGCCCCGAGAGCACGACCCGGGCACCCTCGGCGACCAGGGCGTCGGCGGTGGCGCGGCCGAGCCCGCGGCCGCCCCCGGTGACGATGAAGACGCGGTCGGTGAGTTCGAGATCCATGCGCCCGACCCTACCTAGGCGACCGGAGTGTCCTCGTCGAAGAACTGGGTCCGGTGGAGGTCGGCGTACAGGCCCCCGCGCGCGAGCAGCTCGGTGTGGGTCCCGGCCTGCACGATGCGCCCCTCGTCGAGGACGAGGATCCGGTCGGCGTTGCGCACGGTCGAGAGCCGGTGCGCGATCACGAGGGACGTTCGCCCCTCGAGCGCGGCGTCGAGCGCGCGCTGGACGGCCGCCTCCGACTCGCTGTCGAGGTGGGCCGTGGCCTCGTCGAGCACGACGATCTCGGGCGCCTTCAGCAGCAGCCGGGCGATGGCCAGCCGCTGGCGCTCGCCGCCGGAGAGCCGGTAGCCGCGGTCACCCACGACGGTGTCGAGCCCGTCGGGGAGCCCGCCGACCAGGTCGGCGATCTGGGCGGCCGCCAGGGCGTCCCAGATCTCCTGGTCCTCGGCCCCGGGCCGCGCGTAGAGCAGGTTGGCCCGGATCGTGTCGTGGAACATGTGGGCGTCCTGGGTGACGTAGCCGACGACGTCCTCGAGGGACTCCAGCGTGACGTCACGGACGTCGCGGCCGCCGACGCGCACGACCCCGTCGTCGGCGTCGTAGAGGCGCGCGACGAGGTGGGTGACGGTGGTCTTGCCGGCGCCCGAGGGGCCGACGAGGGCCACCATCTGGCCGGGGTCGGCGCGGAAGCTGATGTCGCGCAGCACCTGCCCGGAGTCGCGTGACTCGGTCCGGGCGACGGTCTCGAGCGAGGCCAGGGAGATCTGGTCGGCGCGGGGGTAGCGGAAGGCGACCCGGTCGAACTCCAGCGACGAGGCGCTCCGCGGCAGTGCCACGGCGTCGTCGGACTCCTGGACCATCGAGGGCAGGTCGAGCACCTCGAAGACCCGCTCGAAGCTCACGAGCGCTGTCATGACGTCGATCCGGACGTTGGAGAGGCTCTGCAGCGGGCCCAGCAGCCGGACCAGCAGCGTCCCCAGCGCGAGCACGGTGCCGAGCGTCAGGCCGCCGTCGATCACCAGCTGGCCGCCGACGCCGTAGACGACCGCGAGCGCCAGCGCGGGGACGGTCAGCACGACGGCGACGAAGATGCGCGTCACGAGCGCGATCCGTACGCCGAGGTCGCGCACCTGCCCCGCCTTCGAGGCGAACAACCGGTCCTCGGTCTCCCGGTGGCCGAACAGCTTCAGCAGCATCGCGCCGCCGACGTTGAAACGCTCGGTCATGGCGTTGCCCATGTCGGCGTTGCCGTCCATCTGCTCGCGGGTGAGCGAGGCGAGCCGGTTGCTGACCCAGCGCGAGCTGAGGAAGAGGATCGGGAAGAGGGCCAGGCACAGCAGGGTGACCTGCCAGCTGAGCGCGAACATGGCGATGCCGACCACGACCGCCGAGACCGCGCTCGAGACCGTGTTGGACAGCGTCGAGGTGAAGGCGCGCTGCGCACCGATCACGTCGTTGTTGAGGCGGGAGACGAGCGCGCCCGTCTGGGTGCGCGTGAAGAAGGCCAGCGACTGTCGCTGCACGTGGCCGAAGACCTGGGTGCGCAGGTCGAAGATCAGCCCCTCGCCGATGCGGGAGGAGAGGTAGCCGCTCGCGATCGACAGCACGGCCCCGACCAGGGCGACGCCTGCCATCGCGACGGCCAGCGTCGTGACCAGACCGCCGTCGCCGGCGAGGATGCCGTCGTCCACGATCCGCTGCACGAGCAGCGGGTTGACCACGACGAGCATCGAGTCGATGACGGTGACCACGAGGAAGAGCGCGATGGCGCCGCGGTGCGGCCCGGCGAAGCCCATGACCCGCCGGACGGTGCCGCGCTCGACCCGGCCCTTGGCGGCGTCACGATCCGTACGCATGTGCCGCCATGCCGGCCCCATCCCACTACCCAGCGACACCTACGCCTCCTGTCCCACCCGGCTCCTGCCGGGTCATCCGCCCATCAGCCGGGCGAGCTCGCGGAACCTCCGCACCTGCGCCCCCCGCTCGAACCGGCGCTGCTCGTCGAGCGTGCGACCGGCGGCGCCGAGGAGCAGCTCCTTGGTCTCCCTGACCGCACCCGCCATCGGAGCGGTCAGTGCCGCCGCCAGGTCGGCGACGGCGTCGTCCAGCTGGTCGGCGGGCACGGCCGCCGTGGCGAGCCCGATGTCGACAGCCTCCGCGGCCCCCACCATGCGAGCGGTCACGCAGATCTCGAGTGCCCTGGCGTAGCCAACGCTCTCGACCAGCGGTTTTGTTCCCGTCAGGTCGGGCACCAGGCCCAGCGTCGACTCCAGCATGGCCAGCTGGGCGTCGTCCGCGAGCACCCGGAGGTCGCAAGCCAGCGCGAGCTGGAAGCCGGCGCCGACGGCGTACCCCTGCACCTGGGCGACGGACACGAAGCGCGGGTCCCGGAGGAAGGTGAAGCCCCGCTGGTAGTCGTCGATGGTCGCCGCCATGGCCTCGTCGTCGAGCGCGAGCAGCCCGGCCACGGTCTCCTGGCCGTCGCCGCCCCCGGGTGCGAGCATCGCGCGGTCGAGCCCGGCCGAGAACGAGTGCCCCTCCCCCTTCACGACGACCACGCGTACGTCGTCGGGGAGCTGCTCGCCGAGGTGGGCCAGCGCGCGCCACATCCGGGGAGTCTGGGCGTTGCGGACCTCGGGCCGGGCGAGCGTAATCGTGGCGACCGGACCGTCGACGTCGTGGCGCAGGCCAGCGGCCTCCAGCTCTGCGGGAGTCATGCTCCCAGCATCGCAGCGGCGGCTCAGGCGAGCGACACGAGGTCGGCGTAGTCCTCGGTCCAGAGGTCCTCGACGCCGTCGGGGAGGATCAGCACGCGGTCCGGCTGCAGCGCGTGGACAGCGCCCTCGTCGTGGGTGACGAGGATGATCGCCCCGGCGTACTCGCGAATCGCCGCGAGCACCTCCTCACGGGAGGCCGGGTCGAGGTTGTTGGTCGGCTCGTCGAGCAGCAGCACGTTGGCCGACGACACCACGAGGATCGCCAGCGCGAGCCGGGTCTTCTCGCCGCCCGACAGCACCTTGGCGGGCTTGTGGGCGTCGTCGCCGGAGAAGAGGAACGACCCGAGCACCGAGCGGGCCTCGGTGTCGGTGAGCTGGGGTGCCGCCGCGTGGAGGTTCTCCAGCACGGTCCGCTCGACGTCGAGCGTCTCGTGCTCCTGCGCGTAGTAGCCGAGCTTCAGGCCGTGCCCGGGCAGCACCTGACCGGTGTCGGGCCGGTCCACCCCGCCGAGGATCCGCAGCAGGGTGGTCTTCCCCGCGCCGTTCAGGCCCAGGATGACGACCCGGCTGCCGCGGTCGATGGCGAGGTCCACGTCGGTGAACACCTCGAGCGAGCCGTAGGACTTGGAGAGCTCGGCAGCCGTGAGCGGGGTCTTGCCGCAGGGGGCCGGCGCGGGGAAGGCGATCCTCGCCACGCGGTCGGCCTTGCGCTCGCCCTCGACGCCGGACATCAGCTTCTCCGCACGCTTGAGCATCGACTGGGCGGCCTGTGCCTTGGTGGCCTTGGCCCGCATCTTGTTGGCCTGGTCGGTGAGGACCTTGGCCTTGCTCTCGGCGTTGACGCGCTCGCGCTTGCGGCGCTTCTCGTCGGTCTCACGCTGCTGGAGGTAGGCCTTCCAGCCCATGTTGTAGACGTCGATCTCGGCCCGGTTGGCGTCGAGGTGGAGGACCCGGGTCACCGTCGCGTCGAGCAGCGCCGTGTCGTGGCTGATCACGACCAGCCCGCCCTGGTGGGACCGGAGGAACTCCCGCAGCCAGACGATCGAGTCGGCGTCGAGGTGGTTGGTGGGCTCGTCGAGGAGCAGCGTGTCGGCACCCGAGAAGAGGATGCGGGCGAGCTCGACCCGACGCCGCTGGCCACCGGAGAGGGTCTTCAGCGGCTGGCCGAGCAGCCGGTCCTCGATGCCCAGGCTGTGGGCGATCCGCGCCGCCTCCGACTCGGCGGCGTAGCCACCGCCGGCGTGCAGCTCGGCGTCGGCGCGGCTGTAGCGCCGCATCGCGCGCTCGCGGACCTCCGGGTCGTCGCTGCCCATCTCGGTCTCGGCCGCGCGCAGCTTGCGTACGACGTCGTCGAGTCCGCGCGCCGAGAGGATCCGGTCGCGGGCGAGCACCTCGGGGTCTCCGGTGCGCGGGTCCTGCGGGAGGTAGCCGACCTCGCCGGTGCGCAGCACCTTGCCGGAGGCGGGCAGCGCCTCGCCGGCGAGGATCTTGGTCAGGGTGGTCTTGCCGGCGCCGTTGCGGCCCACGAGGCCGACCTTGTCGCCCGGGGCCACCCGGAAGTCGACGTCCGCCATGAGGAGCCTCGCCCCGGCACGGACTTCGAGCTGGTGGGCGGTGATCATCAGGGTCGCTAGCCTAGGCGGGCAGGCACGGCGCCTCGCAATCGGCGACCCACCCAGAGGAGCAGCGCGTGCGCTTCAACCCCAAGGCCCGTCTCGACACGCGGCGGGTCCGCGACTCCGGCCGCTCCGGAGGCGGCGGCTCGCGGATGCCCGGAGGCGGGGGCCGGCTGCCGATCCCCGGGGGTGCCGCGGCCGGCGGCGGGCTGGGCGGGTTGCTGGTGATCGTCCTGGTCATCGTCGTGATGCAGTTCATGGGCGGCGGCGGGGGCGGCGCGCCGACCGCCTCGGACGACCTGGACCTCAGCCGCGTGCAGGGCGACGACAGCCAGCGCTACGCCAGCTGCGAGACCGGCGCCGACGCCAACCAGGACGTCGACTGCGCTCGCGTGGCCGTCGAGAACTCCCTCACCGCCTACTGGTCGGACACGCTTCCGGAGCAGGCCGACGCCGACTTCCGGCCCGAGCAGGTGATGGCGACGTTCACGGGCGCGGTCAGCACCGGCTGCGGCCAGGCCACCTCCGACGTCGGGCCCTTCTACTGCCCGCCCGACGAGGGGATCTACCTCGACACGACCTTCTTCGAGGACGTGCTGCAGCAGGGGCTGGGCGGGCCGGCGGGTGCCTTCGTGGAGCCGTACGTCCTCGCCCACGAGTACGGCCACCACATCCAGAACGTGCTCGGCACGATGGGCCGGGTCCGCACCCAGCAGGGTCCTGAGAGCGACGCGGTCCGGCTCGAGCTCCAGGCCGACTGCTACGCCGGGATGTGGACCGGCAGCGCCACCACCGCCACCGACGAGCAGGGCGAGGCGTTCATCAGCGAGCTCTCGCAGACCGACATCGACCAGGCGATCGCGGCCGCCAAGGCGGTCGGGGACGACCGCATCCAGGACCGTACGACCGGCCGGGTCAACCCTGCGGAGTGGACCCATGGCTCGGCGGAGCAGCGGCAGCGCTGGTTCAAGGTCGGCTACGAGCAGGGCTCGCTGGAGGCCTGCGACACGTTCGCAACCGACACCCTGTGAGGCGCAGGTCGAGATAGTGCGTCACGGATCGGTCGTCGGACGGCCGGATCCACGACCGAAACGTGACGTACTATCGCCCCCCGCTCACTCCTCGAGCAGCGCCTCGATCTGGGCGAACTGCCGCTGCAGGGTCCGCAGGTGGGGCGCGACGGCGGGGTGGCGGAACTTCGCGACGAGGGCACCCTCTCCCCCACTGACCCGTTCGAGCGCCCAGTCGGCCCGGGTCAGGGCGGTGTAGACGGCCGTGACCCGGGCGCCGGTGACCACGTCCTCCGCCGAGGCCAGCCCGTCAGGCAGCCCCATCAGGTACGCCTCCAGCAGCGGGTCGAACTCCTCGCGGGAGGCCAGGGAGTAGAGGCCGAGGTCGCTGCCGACGTGGCCCACCCCGAGCATCGCCCAGTCGATCGCGACGACGTGGTCGGCCTCGCGCCCCGGGAGGTTCGCGGGTGCCGGGTCGCCGTGCTGGGGCACCTGCGGCAGCGCGTCGACCCGATCCAGCATGCTCTGGCGACGCTTCCAGAGGTGGTCGGCCACGTCGGCCACCGGCGTCCGGGCCAGGGTGGGCCAGCCACCGCGACGCTCCACCCGGGTGAGCCGGTCGCGCAGCTGGTCGCGTGCGAGGAACGTCGGGCGGACGACGAGGCTGCCCGCGAAGCGGCCCAGCGCCATGGCGACGAAGAGCCCGCTGGTCGCGGCGTCCTCCACCCACTCCCGGGTGATCGTGATCCCCTCGGTGTCCTCCTCGACGGCCGCCGAGGGCGCGCGCAGGCCGTCGGTCGACCCCACGATGCCGGTCGAGAGGGTGTCGGCCTCGCGGCGCCAGTACGCGAAGTGGGCCGGCTGGCTCAGCTCGCCCGGGTCGTGGGGAGCGGGGCGCGCCAGCCGCTTGACGACGACGGGCTGGTCGCCGAGCGCCGCGCGCCAGACGCCGACGGTCGAGGTGCCGGTGCCGCCGGGCAGCGGATGCCAGTCCGGCTCCGGCTCCCACATGGAGGGGACGTTAGCCGATGTCGCGCCGCGTGAAGGCGAACCAGCCCGTGGCGCTCATCAGCGCCGCGACTGCCAGGACCACGACGAAGGCGGCCGGATCGGCCGGCTCCACGGGCACCATCGCGAGGTGCTCGAAGGGAGACAGGTCCCGCAGCCAGTCCGGGAAGCGCAGCACCTCCCCCAGGATCAGCACGACGGCGCAGAAGCCGAGCCCCAACCACGCGAACGAGGCCAGCCGGGCGCCGAACCCGTAGAGCAGTCTCGCCAGCCCCGCCAGCACGAGCACCGCCGGGAGCCAGGACAGCGTCTGCCAGGTGAACCGCCAGACCGCTCCGGGCGCGTCGACCACCAGGACGTAGCCCACGCCCATGCCCACCCCGGCGGCACCCAGCACCAGCACGGTCCCGAGCACGGTCACGGAGACCTGCGCGAGCAGCCAGCGGCTGCGCGAGATGCCGGTGGCGAGCAGCGGCTCGGCTCGCCCGTCGTCCTCCTCGCCCCGCGGCCGCAGCGCCGACGAGATCGCGAAGCCGCAGCTCAGCATCGCCAGCATCAGCATGGAGATGGCGTGGAAGCCCCGGACCAGGTCGGCCCCACCGGCAGCCATCATCTGCCGGGCCGCTTCGCTGTCGCCGATCAGGTCACCGGCGCTGTCCCCGATGGTCCCGTAGGCCACGCCGACCAGCAGCATCCCGGCCCCCCACCCGAGGAGCGCTCCGCGCTGCAGGCGCCAGGCCAGCCCGAAGGGCGAGGAGAGGCGGGCCGACGCCACGCCCGGCCCGGGGCGCGCCGCCAGCACGCCGGAGCCGATGTCGCGCCGCTCGAAGACCGCCACCGCCGCCAGGGACGTCACGACCGTCGCCACGAGCAGCAGCAGGGCAGGCCACCACTGCAGGTCGCTGAAGGCGTACATCCGCTGGTACCAGCCGATGGGGCTGAGCCACGACAGCGCCTCGTTGCCCACGTCGCCGACCGCCCTCAGCGCGTACGCCGCCGCCATCACCGCCCCGGTGAGCCCGTAGGCCGCGCGCGTGGTCGAGGTGAGCTGGGCGGCGAAGAGGGCGACCGCGCCGAAGAGCAGTCCGCACAGCCCCAGCCCGACGCCCAGCGCGACGGAGTCGGCCGTCGCCAGGGGCACCGAGACCAGGCTCAGTGCCACCAGCGCCGCGATCAGGAGGTTCGCGGTCAGGACCACGAGCATCGTCGCCGCCAGGGGCGCCCGCCGGCCCACGGCCGCCGAGCGGACCAGCTCGTCGCGACCGCTCTCCTCCTCGCCCCGCGTGTGCCGCCCGACGAGGAACATGCTCATCAGGCCCGCGAGGATCGCCCCGAAGGCCGTCGCCTGCCAGGTGACCTGGCCGCCGACGGTGTTGAGGGCGCGGGCCGGACCGGTCATCGCGATCATCGCCGGGTTCGACTCCATCGCCGCTGCAGCCCGGTCGAACTCCGCCTGGGTCGCGTAGAGGCTCTCGACGCTGATCGCCTGGCTCCAGTAGGAGACCGTGATCGCGACCGTCCACCAGAGGACGACCCAGCGGTCCCGGCGGAGGAACGCGCGGTACAGGATGCCGGTCCCGGTCACGACGCCTGCTCCTCCTCGGCCGGGTCGAGCTGGTCGCCGTAGTGCCGGAGGAAGAG